>CADBQK010000166.1 GCA_902796775.1 uncultured Lachnospiraceae bacterium | reverse complement strand
TCTTATACTCAGGCTTTGTCCCCAGGATACGAAAAGCAGGGAGCATCGTTTCTGCCATGGAAAACCACTGGCTGCCGAGCAGGCCATCTGCATAGCCCATCTCGACCAGCAGGATCCCGAAATAGTTCTCGTTTGCCAGAAGACGCTGGGCATGCTCTTCTGTTTTGACCTTCTTAGAACGAAGTTCGAACAATCTTGCCTTTACTTTATCCATATCTTCAAAATTATCCGGGTCGAGAATCTCTGCTCCGCGGATATTGAAGCCGTTTGACTCAGCTGCTTCATGTATTTCATCAGCCTTGCCGATCAGGATCGGCTTGAGATAATTAGAGGCCAGCAGACGGGATACGGCCTCAAGGATACGGGGATCTGTGCATCCTGTGAAGATAATCTTTTTCGGCGAAGCCTTCATCTTGCTGATCAGATCATTGAATTCCCTCAGATTTCCAATCATGTTGTACACCCTCCTATACAGTACATACTTTGAATAATAACAGTCATCCGGACACCCATTCCTGCATCAGAGCTGATCTGCTCCGATACCACCAAATGACTGCCGATTTGATTTATATGCAGCTGCAGCCCGGCAGCTACAATGTTGTTTTCATCTGCCTGTTTCCGCCTTTTCAAAGAGAAGGAGAAACCAGCAGTCTATTACAATGTATCACGTTTCCAGTTTTTTTCAAGCCAATTCGGAATAATTAAAACTTTAACAGGCAGTATATTGCATTTAATCAGAAACAATCAGGAAAAATGCTTTTTAAGCTGCTCTACTACCTCTGCATAAGCCATTCCGTGCGAGGCTTTGACCAGAACCGTATCTCCGCTGCGGACATGCGCGGCAAGGCCGTCCAAGAGCTCTTTACGGGTAGGGAAATACAAGCATTCCATCACCCCGCCGGCTTCTCCTGCATCCTGGTCCTTCCGGAGCATCGCTGCAGCAGCTTTGGCTCCCTTATCCATGGCCGAACTAAGCGCCCCGGCACACAGTAGGACATCAATTCCCTTTTCGGCTGCATAGCGTCCGACATCCTCATGCATAGCCAGCTCATCTTCGCCCAGCTCGAACATATCACCCAGAATGGCAACTGTGCGTGAGCCGGCACTTGCCAGAAGATCCAGCGCTGCTTTTGTGGAAACAGGATTGGCGTTGTAACAGTCATCAATTATGGTCAGAGAGCTGGTACGGATCAGATGGCTTCTTCCATCTACAGGCAGAACACTCTCGATACCTTTCCGGATCTGTTCAAAGCTCAGACCAAACTGCAGACCGACAGCCGCTGCTGCAACAGCATTTACCAGCATATGCCTGCCGGGAAGATTCACATGGACAGGAAAGCTGCCCTCGGGAGTATGGATCAGAGCACTGCATCCGGATAATCCTTCATCTTTTACCAGCTCTGCCCAAAACTCATAAGACGAACTGAAACCGAAGCGAACCGGTACTTTCCCATGTACTGACCGGATCGTCACCAGCTTATCATCATCTGCATTGATGAAAACCGTACCTTCCGGGTTCATAAACTGAAAGATCTCGGATTTTGCCCTCAGCACACCGTCTCTGTCTCCCAGAAATTCAAGATGGCATTCTCCGATATTCGTCATGACTACATGATCCGGCCTGGCAATCTCACTAAGCCTGGTCATCTCGCCAAAGGTATTGATCCCCATCTCAAGAACTGCAATCTCATGCCTCTCCTCCATACGGAAGATAGTCAGAGGCAGGCCTACTTCGTTATTGAAATTGCCCTCTGTCTTCAGTGTACTGAAACGCTGGGCAAGGACGGAAGCAATAAACTCCTTTGTGCTGGTCTTGCCGACGCTGCCGGTGATCCCCACAACAGGTATATCAAATTGCCGGCGGTACCAGCCGGCCAGAAGGCGCAGTGCTTCAAAACTATCGCTGACCAGGATACAGGGCCCCCAAAGAGGATCCGGAAGGACTTCACAGATCACTGCCATAGCGCCTTTTTCAAACGCGGAGGCAATATAGCTGTGGCCATCCACCCGTTCACCTTTTGTTGCAACAAATACAAAACCCGGCTCTACCAGGCGGGAATCCACACAGACTCCAGCCGCCGTCTCCTGCCCGCCGGCAGAAGGATCCGGCTGGCAGAGCGTCCCCTTGCAGGCTGCTGTCATTGCAGCCAGCGTCATATTCTTCATCATATCCCCCTATAAAAGCAATGCTAAGATGTGCTGGGACTTTCAGCCTCAAAGGCTCTATTCCATAGCAGCATCCACGATCATCTGGCACAGCTGCTCATAGCTGATACCTGCAGCTGCAGCTTCCTGCGGGATCAGCGACATAGGCGTCATCCCGGGCAGTGTATTCCCCTCCAGGAAGTAGTAATTTCCATCCTCAGTCATCATAAAATCAAAACGGGCATAGCTGTTCAGACGCAGAAGGCGGAATGCCTTTTCGGCACAGCGGGAGATCTCCTCCGTCTTTGCTTCATCCAGATCTGCAGGACAGGTCTCAACCGTCGCACCCGGCTGATATTTGTTTTTGTAATCATAGAAACCGCTCAGCGGGGCGATCTCGATGATCGGTAATGCTTTGCCGTTGATAACACCGATTGAAAACTCACGGCCGTCAATATACTTCTCTACGACCACTTCATCATCATATTTAAAAGCTTCGGCAAGGGCTCTCTCATAATCCTCGATTTCATTAACAATCGATACACCCACACTCGAGCCGCCGCAGCAGGCTTTCACTACACACGGCATAGGCAGATCTGCCTTCGGTCTCTCATCCCATTTCTTAAATCTGATTCCGGGAGGAGTCGGGATCCCGCCCGACAGAAAGAGATCTTTGGTGATCCCTTTATTCATACAGATGGCAGAGCTCGTGTAATCCGTCCCGGTGTATTTAATACCGTAAAGGTCAAAGCAGGCCTGGATCCGTCCATCTTCCCCATTAGCTCCATGAAGGCCGAGGAAGACCACATCCGCCATCTGGCAGATATCCATGACATGAGGACCGAAAAAGCTTCTTTCCCACCCCGGGCGCATAGCTTTTACTGCGTCCAGATCCGGAGAATCGGTCCGGATTGCGTGGATCGCTTCAGACCAGTCCCTGTCACTGGCAAACACATCCTGCCAGTCTTCTCCGTCGTATCCCATGAACACATCCAGCAGTACTGTACGATGCCCCAATGATTTTAAAGCTTTATAAACACCCATTCCGGACACAAAACTGACATCTCTCTCTGTACTGATACCGCCAGCCAGAACTACAATATTCATACTCTGCTATCCTTTCCTATACTTACTTCATATCCACTAATTTCCACTATCAACTATCTATGCATAAAACAAGGTGCTGCAGCGCCAAAACCAGCTTGATCCGTACTGCTGTGCTGCTTTATCCAGGTGGTACCAGATATGCACACATAATCTTTGCTATTATACCACATCTGACACTTGCCTGCAAGAATCGCAGGCGGATTGTATACAGATTTGAACAAAGCATTTAAAGCTTGTAAATACTCTCTGTAATCATTCCTCACTAAGATCCGGCATCATCTCGCCCAGATAAGTACCGGCACTTAAGCGCTCCGGCTCCCTTTCTTCCATGGATTCCTGCTTCACCCTTCTCATCTCATCCTGCAGATCAGATGCAGACAGCAGGAGACATCCTTCACTTCGAATGATGACCTGCTCTGTCCCGTCAGATGTAGCTACGACGACTTTACAGCTTTTCGCCATCACATGCGCTGTTTTTTCGATATACTGGTCTGCCGTCTCTGCCTCTTTGGTGTAAACCACACTGATATTGTGCCACTTCAGACTCTCACCCTGAAAACCCTGGACCTTCCATGCATCAAAAACAACAATTACATGAACTCCTGTATACCCCTGATAATCGGATATCCGGTCAAGCAATGTATCCCTGGCCGCAGGCAGATCATGAGAAGCCAGTGCCCTGAGATCCTCCCAGGCAAAAATGATATTGTATCCATCAACCAGAAGGAACTCCTCTTTTTTCTTTTTTTTCGGTTTCTCCTTCCAGATATACTCGGCAGGTGCCTTCACTCTGGCCACATTTTCCGGTGAGGTCCCCCTGGGTTTGGCAGCTCCGTATGTACGTTCAAAAATTGCCCGCAGCTCATCTTCCCCTGCATACCCGTCATCGCGGCTTCTGCGCTTTACAGCTGCTTTCTTTACATCTCTGGCTGTGCTTTCCGAGTAGAGGTTCCCGTCTTCCAGAGAGGCATAGCCGCCGGAATCTGTCCCGGCTGTTTCATACCATTCAAAATCCTGCCCGGTCATACCGGAGTAATCGGGAAGCCCGGCACCGGGCAGGTGCATATACCGTTCTACAGCATACCAGGGGACGATAAACCCGGCTCCATGAGAACAGAAAACCGAATCCGGTGTGTTCTCCAGATCGCTTTCCGGCTGATATGCCTTGTCTTCCCATACAGCAGCCGGATCATGGCAGGGATAATAACCGGCCAGAGACAGGCTCAGCCGTCCTTCACCTCCTGTATAGGACAGGAATTCCTGCTGGTAGCCCCGCATCAGCGCGACGGGTGCACGGCCTTTCAGGACAGCATATCCTCCTTCTGTTTCAGGAGGATCAAAACTGCCTTTCATCCGCTCTACATCCGCCATAGCCCTTCCGATCCTGGATGGGTCCATTTCCATCCGGTATTCAAACCACGGCTCGAGGATCACGGATCTTGCCTTCATCAAGCCCTGACGTACGGCACGGTATGTGGCCTGCCTGAAATCACCGCCCTCCGTGTGCTTGGTATGCGCCCGCCCCGCGATCAGAACAATCCTCATATCCGTTATGGGCGACCCGGTCAGGACACCTCTGTGCTCCTTTTCCGCCAGATGAGTCAGAATCAGCCGCTGCCAGTTCCGGTCCAGATCATTTACCGCACACTCACTGGCAAAAGACAGGCCGCTCCCCTGCGGTGCCGGTTCCAGACGCAGATGGACCTCTGCATAATGACGCAGTGGTTCAAAATGGCCAATTCCTTCAACCGGGCTTTCAATCGTCTCTTTATACAGGATCTGTTCATCGCCGAACGAGACATCCAGCCCGTATCTTTCCCGGATCAGCTGCACCAGCACCTGTGTCTGGATCTCGCCCATCAGCTGCATGGAGATCTCCCGGCTTTCCTTTGACCAAAGGATATGCAGCTGAGGATCCTCCTCCTCCAGCTCGCGGAGCATCGGCAGGACCCGCAGTGCATCTACACCATCCGGCAGGATCAGCCGTGAGGTCAGTACAGGCTCCAGAAGGGGAAGCATCTCCCCCCGGCCGCCGCCAAACCCCATCCCTGCCCGTGTGAGGGCCGGACCTGTCAGAGCAGCGATCTCACCTGCCTGTGCCTCCTCAGCACTCGCATATTTAGCACCGTTATACAAGCGGATCTCATTGATCTTCTCTTCTCCCAGCAGACTTTTCACCTTCAGACTCCCGCCGGTCACTTTCAGGAAAGTCAGCCGCTTTCCCGTCTCATCACGTGAGATCTTGTATACTCTGGCTCCAAAGGAATCCGGATACATGGGAGCCTCAAGCAGTCCGCCAAGACCGCAGATCAATTCGTCCACACCTTCCAGCTTTAACGCAGAGCCAAAGAAACAGGGAAAGATCTTCCTCTCCTTCACCAGCCTGCGGATACCCGGCAGGCTGATCTTCTCCTGCTCGATATATTCCTCCATCGCCGCTTCATCAGACATGGCTATCCGGTCATACATCTGCGCCGGATCAGCAGAGGGATCCGCTGCCTTCAAAGACCCGTCCTGCCTGGGCAAAAGCCCGGGAAACGGAGTAAAATCAATGCATTCCTCCCCAAAACTCTCCTCGAGCTGCGCCAGAAGCTCCTCCTTTACGGCTCCCTCCTGATCCATCTTGTTGACAAAGATCAGGGTCGGGATCCGATATTGGCGCAGCAGCCTCCACAACGTCCTTGTATGTCCCTGAACACCGTCTGATCCGCTCACCAGCAAAACAGCATAGTCCAGTACCTGGAGCGTTCTCTCCATCTCAGTGGAAAAATCCACATGCCCCGGAGTATCCAGCAGAATGATCTCCTGACCTCCGGCAGGGAAACGTGCCAGCTTGGAAAAGATGGTGATCCCCCTCTTTTTTTCCAGATCATAAGTATCCAGAAATGCATCCTGGTTATCTACTCTGCCGGGGTTTCTAAGAACACCGCTCCGGTAGAGAAGCGCTTCCGATAGTGTTGTTTTCCCCGCATCTACATGGGCCAGAATACCCAGTACAGTTTTTCCCATCTGTTATCAGACCTTACTTATTAAAAACCGGGAAGCGTCAAAAGCTTTTACCGCTTCCTGTTGAAATGGTTCATTTTATAATGGATCGTTTTGATTTTCTCATTATAGCCGTTCCTGCTTTGCAGTGTCAATGAATCTCTTTATCCGCCGTACCCTCATAAACCATGATAAACATCCACTAGCCATCACAACTGTGTTCTGTTACAATGAAAAAGGATAAAAAGGATCTGCTGCAATGAAAAGGATAAGAATAAAAAGAATTCAATTCGAGGGAGATCAGATATGGGACAGATGAAAAAAGATGAAGACACCGTCAAAAAAAAGGTATCCCCGCAGGATCTGCAGGGACACCCTTCTAAACAAAACCCGGATACTGTACACGAAGACACCCGGGCGATCATCAACCGCCTCTCGAGGGCTATCGGCCATCTGGAAATGGTCAGACGCATGGTCGAAGAGGGCCGTGACTGCAGTGAAGTACTGATCCAGCTCTCTGCAGTCAAATCTGCCATCAACAATACCGGTAAAGTGATTCTGAAAGACCATCTGGAGCACTGCATCATCAATGCTGCCCAAACCGGTGATATGAAAGAAATCGAAAACCTCAACAGGGCAATCAGCCAGTTTGTCAAGTAGTTCCGCCTTCTGCAGCTTAATCTGCTGCTTATTCTGCGATCCTGCACCCTTTCCTGCCATGCTTCTTGACCTCATACAGGGCATTATCTGCATCCTTGAAGATATCGCCCTGAGGATTCCTGCGGTCGGAGAAGGCTACACCAACACTTAAGGATACCGGCGGCAGGTCATCCTTGGGGTGCTGAAGCAGGTCATTTGCCCGCTCGATCTTATTGATGACCAGCTGGCTCATCGAACTGTTCGCACGGGTCATGACCACTGCGAATTCATCTCCGCCGATCCTGCAGAGGATATCCACAGAACGGAAGCTCTTTTTAAGAATCTCGGCTACCCGCTTAAGTACACGGTCGCCAACATCATGACCGTAAGTATCGTTCACTCCCTTAAACTCATCTACATCGATCAGGATCAGTGCCATATGCTCTTTATCCGTACTCTGCATCAAAAGGTCATACGCACCCCGGTTAAAGAGCCCGGTCAGGGCATCGTGTGAGGCTTCATGACTGAGTTTCTCCCTGGCCTCCTGGTTTTCCAGCAGGATCTGATTGTAGCTCCGGGTTACAAAGCGCAGCTCCTCTACACCCGTAGGCATGATCAGCTCCTGCGACTGCATCTTCCTCACCATATTGGTGAGAGGCTTCAGGATCAGCCGGACGATGATCAGCACAATCGACAGCACGATCATCAGGAATAAAATCGTAACGATCGTCTGTATCCTGACCAGCAGCGACAGCTGCGCGGAAGCCTGCTCCAGCTCCTGGCTGGACGCCCGGATCAGTGCCTGTGTGCATAGGCTGACACTTTCCCGGATCCTGTCTTTATGGTGCATATAATTATTGTCAAAGACCAGATCCTGTGCTTTAGCCTTCATCTCCTGCGGAGAGAGCACCAGCTCTTCCTCACTCAGAGGTATGCTGGTGATCTGTGCGGGGACTTCTCTTATATCATAGTTCCCGGCTTCTACCATCAGCCGCATGGCATGATTTTCCACATCTACCAGCTCATTGGACAAAGACAGTGCTGTATTCAGATTTGTCAGAGCAGTACTGTCACTATCATCCAGAAGCTTCTCCAGATTCTCAACTGCCTGATCCCTGCGCCTGGTTGTCTCAACCTCCTCAAAAAAATCCTCCAGATACTGTACTTCCCCGGTGACAACAAAGCAGCGCACCCGGTCTGTCAGGTAATCTGAACCGGATTCCATATCCGCTGCAGCAAGCTGGGCAGCTATATACCGGTCACTGGCAGCTTCCATCCGCTGATATCCTCTGGCAACGGAAAAATCAAGGAGCAGCAGACCTGCCGCAGCAAGCAGACCCAGCAGCACAAAAAAGATGGAAGCAGTGCGCAGATGGAGCCCTGTCTGCTCCTTCGCATCACCCGGCAGATAGCCTGCGATCTCCCTGCCCTGCTCCTGTACCTCTTCTTCCTCCTCTTCACCGGACTCCGATCTTCTGCGCAGGACATTCAGCTTTGCCTTCCTGTTCATAGATTCGGATTCTGCCTCATGTGAAGTCTCATCCTTTTCCTTTTCACGCTGTTTGATTGCCAGATCTGCTTCTTCTTTTTGCAGGATAAATGCTTCAAAATCTTTCGATGGCACAGGCTTTGAGAAGAAATAGCCCTGTACATAATCGCAGCCCAATTCCTTCAGGGTATGAAGCTGTTCCTGTGTCTCCACACCTTCTGCAATGACCGGAACAGACAGGTAATCCGAGATTCCGATGATTACCTCCAGCATATGCGTATTCCCACCCTCGCAGAATGCACCCCTGACGAAGGACATATCCAGCTTCAGTGCATCAATTGGCAGGGAAGAGATCATATTCAAGGAGGAATAGCCGGTCCCGAAATCATCCATCTCCACCCGGAAGCCGACATTGCGCAGCTCCTCTACTATTTCCACGATCTGTGCCGTGTCCCTGGTATAGGCTGATTCCGTCACCTCCAGAAACAGATCCCGGCCGGATAACGCAAAATCCTCTAAAATCTCTTTCAGAGTGGACAAAAGTGCAGGATCATACAGGTCTACCCTCGAAACATTGACAGATACCGGTATGGAGTATCCCAGCCGGTCCTTCCATTCCCGGATCTGACGTGCCGTCTCCCGCCATACATAACTGTCCAGCCTCTGGATCAATCCATTCTCCTCAAACAGCGGAACAAATACCCCCGGACTGATCATACCCAGCTCCGGATGGTTCCAGCGCACGAGCGCTTCAGCACTTGAGAGCACCGGAATATCCGGCCGGACATCAAATTTCGGCTGGTAGTAAACCGTAAACTGATTTTGCTCGATTGCTTCCGGAAAGGCCTCAATCAGCTGCTCTGCATAGAGCTCCCGGTCATGCATATTGCTGTCATAAAAGCCAATCGTCTTTGTCAGGTTTCCCTTGATCGTATCTGCCGCCATTTTGGCCCGGTCAAATCGCCGCTCCATGTCGATACTCTTATCAACATCCGGGTAGACGCCCATACGAAGACGCACACGGTTTCCGGCAGCATCCTCATCCTGCAATGCCGCACAGACTCTCTCCATATGACAAAAATAATCATCCTGATGCAGGCAGTACACCATAAAAGTATCGGCTTTAAGACGGCACCCGATCCCTCTGTTTTCGCTGACCATACCGCTGACCTGCTCCCCGATTTTCCGGAGCACCTCATCACCATAGGACTTGCCGTAACGCTCATTCAGAGTATGGAAATGATTCACATCCAGCAAAAGGGCATCCATCTTCTCGCCCGGATGGTACTGGTCAAACTGCTCCGCATAGCGGTAAAAATATTCCCGGTTATACAGACCGGTCAGTTCATCACGCTCCGTGGACTGGATGATATCCCGGTCCTCCGAAAGCTCAATCGTACGAAGGATCCTTGCCAGAATTACATCGACCGGCGGATATGGTTTGGGAATGAAATCGATCGCGCCCAGACTCAGGCTCTCCACCTCGGTTTCACGCTCTGCGGTAGTCACGATCACCGGGATCCTGGCCAAAGCCGGATCCGCCTTCATTTCCCGCAGCACTTCCAGGCCGTCTTTAACCGGCATCAGGATATCCAGAAGCACCATGGAAAGCCTGCCGCGGTTTTCGCGGATCATATCCATGGCCTGGGCTCCATCACAGGCCATCAGGACTTCATAGTCTTTACGGAGGATCTCACCGAGTATCTCCCGATTGATCATCTCATCTTCAGCCACAAGGATCAGCCTGCGGCCGCTCACTGAATATACTTGCTGTTGGCTGCTGCCGGACATTGACTCATCTCCTCTCCCAGTTAAAACACAGCACATCCATGCTTCTTCTCACTAATCATCTTCTCCAGAGCAGCATCTGCATCCACAAAGATATCACTGCCGGGTTTTTCTCTGTCCGAAAAAGCGATCCCGACACTTAAAAGCACCGGCTCCGGCTCATTCTCACCGCTTTGAAGAATCTCTCTGACCTGCCTGACCTTATCGAAAACCAGATCGTGCATATCACCAGTAACCCTGGACACAATGATGACAAATTCATCCTCTTTCAGACGGCAGATATGGTCTACCGACCGGAAATTCCCACGCAGTACTTCTGCCGTCCGCAGAGCCATCTGGTCTGCATACTTGCGTCCCTTTGTCTCTCTGACAGCTGCGTAATCATCGACATTGACAAGCACCACCGCAATATGCTCCTGGTCAGAATCGTGAAAGAGGATCTCAAATGCGCTGTGATTATACAGTCCGGTCATCGGGTCATGCAGCGCGTCATAGGTAAACTGATCCCGCGGCATTTTTTTCTCCTGCCTTCTGGGAGTGAGAACTCCCTTTTTCTTTGCTTTCACAAACTCCTCAAATTCTTCCGGCGGAAGAGGCCGGGAGAAGAAATATCCCTGTACGATATCACAGCCCATATTTTTGAGAGTCAGCATCTGCTCTGCTGTTTCCACACCCTCCGCAATCGTCGGTACACCAAGGGAATCAGCCAGGCGGATCACTGCCTCCAGCAGACGGGTATCCTTTCGCTCTCTGAAGGCTGTACGTATAAACTCCATATCCAGCTTCAGCGCATCGATCGGCAGCACGGAAAGCATATTGAGGGACGAATAACCGGAGCCGAAATCATCCATCTCGACCAGGAAACCGTCCTCCCGAAGATGCATGACTTTTTCGATGATCTGGGCAGAGTCCTCTGCGTAGGCTGACTCTGTGATCTCCAGCAACACCTCGCTGCACTCCAGCGCATTGTCCCGTACAAAAGCCTGAAGCTTCTCTTCAAACTGCGGGTCATAAATATCGACCCTGGAAACATTGACCGAAACCGGAAGTGTTACTCCCAGATGCTCTTTCCATTCCCGGATCTGTGCTGCTGCCTCCCCCCAGACATAGTTATCCAGCTCCTGGATCAGGCCGTTTTTCTCAAACAGAGGGATAAATACCCCCGGATTGATCATTCCCAGTTTCGGATGTTTCCACCGGATCAGAGCTTCTGCGCTGCTCAGCCTTGGTTCGTTTTGCTGAATTGCAAATTTGGGCTGATAGTAGACCACAAACTGCTTTTCCCGGATTGCCGTATGGAAATCATCGATCAGCTGCTCAGCCAGGACCTCTTCCTCCTGCATGGAATTATCATAGATGCCCACAGCACCGGTAAAGATGTCCTTTACGGTGTCAGCTGCCATCTTGGCACGGTCAAAACGGCGCTCCATATCGATCGACTTATCTACACTGCGGTACACGCCCATCCGCAGCCGGATCCGGCTGTCATCCTTACTGCTGCCGTCCTGATCCAATGCCGATGCCAGCTCCAAAATCTTCTCATAATCGTTCCGGTGAGGACAATAGACCAGGAATGTATCTCCGGCCCTGCGGCAGGCAATCCCTCCCGAATCCTCCAGTATCTCCAGCAGTTTCTTACCTATACATCTGAGAGCTTCATCTCCCTTATGCCGGCCAAAGCGCTCATTAAACATATGGAAATGATTGATATCGATCACCAGGGCATCCATTTCCTCATCCCTGAAAAACGTATCGTACTGTGCAGCATACCGGTAAAAAAACTCGCGGGTATACAACCCGGTCAGCCGGTCGCGCTCTGTTGCACGGATGATATCCCGGTCCTCCGACAGCTCGATCGTCCGCTGGATACGAGCCCGGATTACTTCAGGTGCCGGATAGGGCTTGGGGATAAAATCGATCGCTCCCAGCGTCAGGCTCTCTACCTCTGCAGTTTTCTCTGCAGTCATAACAATGACCGGCAGACGAATGGTACTTTCCGATATGGATTTGATCTCACGCAGTACATCCAGACCGTGGATATCCGGCAGATTCAGATCAAGCAGGATCAAACTGATCGTTTCTGCCTCCTTCTGCAGAATATCCAGCCCCTGTCCGCCGGACATAGCAGCCAGGATCTCATAACGATCCTCCAGCATAAAACGCAGCATTTCCAGATTGATTGGTTCATCCTCAATAATCAGGATCCTTCGTTTCGCGCCTGCGGTATGTATTTTCGGGTGTGTCTCATGCATGTGCGAAACCTCCTTTTCAGCTTCTATTTCTATATCCCTGGTAATTACCGGCTCTGCATATTAGATAAAATCTGCACTGAAACATGATATCCGGCTGCAGATCTTTGCAATTACCAAATATATGTGAATAAATGTGTCAATGTGTAAGAGATATGAAAGTATTCATAGATGGATCAGACTCTGGAGCGTTTCAAACAGATTATGCAGCCCCGGCTCGCTGTTTTATTCATACTTCCCGTATATACCGTTGAAGGAGCCTGACCAGATCTTCGGGATCAAATGGTTTGGCGATATGCGCATTCATACCGGACTGCAGGCAGTCCCGCACATCCTCGTCATAAGCATTGGCACTCATCGCAATGATCGGAAGAGTCTGGTAATACTTACCCGTCAGCGCCCGGATTGCCTGAGTGGCTTCATACCCATTCATAACCGGCATCTGGATATCCATCAGCACGGCGTCGTATTTTTCTGCCCCTGCTCCTGCATCTCCATCGCCGGCGGACCTCTGGTCTGTACTGAAATCTGTATCCTGGTTTTCCCCGGAAACCCTGACTTTTTCCAGACCTTCCTGTCCGTTCGCTGCCCGGTCCGTGACTACCCCATACTGCTGAAGGATCATCGAAGCGATCTCAGCATTGATCTCATTATCCTCCACCAGAAGCACCCGGCACCCGGCAAGATCAATCCCTTCTTCCTGAGGCCCTGCCGCATTCTCCTCCTCTTCCAGGGACGGCAGATCCAGCACAACGGTAAACTCCGATCCTTCCCCGAACTTGCTCCTGACCGAGATCGTACCGCCCATCAGCTCTACGATCCGGGCGGTTATGGCAAGTCCCAGTCCTGTCCCCTGTACACGGTTGATCTTTGTACTCTCTTCTCTGGTAAAACTTTCAAAAATATGCGGCAGATACTCCTCACTGATGCCGATGCCGGTATCACGGATAATAAAGCGGTAACGATGTTTCCCGGGCTCCGGAAGAGGCTCGGGCATCTCCTCGGCAATCAGATCAACTTCCTTTCCTGCCGGAGTATACTTGATCGCATTGCTGATAATATTGATCAGGATCTGCTCGATCCGCAGCTCATCACCATTTACCAGGTAATGCCGGACGTTGTCGAGATTATAAGTAATCTTCAGTGATTTGCTCATAGCCTGCAGCTGGGTAATGTCCTCGATCCTCCGGAAAATATCATTCAGATTGCAGGGGGCGCAGTTCAGCTGCATTTTCCCGCTTTCGATTTTGGATATATCCAGAATATCATTGATCAGGGAAAGCAGGAAATGACTGGAAGAACCAATCTTCTCCAAGGCATCTTTAATCTTTTCGGGATCGTCCATGTTACTGCCCGCGATATTCGTGTAGCCAACGATCGCATTCATAGGTGTACGGATATCGTGGGACATGTTGGCCAGAAAATCATTCCTCGCATTGGTCCTGGCTTCCGCCACCTGATGGCGGTACTGAGCCTCCCTCTTCATCTGTGCATCAATATTGTTGGTACCTATGATCAGATGCCTGCCGTCTTTATCATCCAGGAGGGTTGCCTTCATACTGACATACACCGGCACTTCGTCAAACATCAGCCGGTATTTCATGGTAAAACTTCCGTCCCGGTCCAGGATTGACATGACCTTTTCCTTGGTAAAGGTACCCATAAACCGATCCCGGTCACCCGGATAGATAATACGGTCCATATTCCGGCGGCTCACTTCAAAGAAGTCATATCCTTCCTTCTCAAGCCCCAGTTCCTCATACTGTGCATTTGCACTGTATTCGACAAAATGATCGTTCTGAGGATCGACAACATAAATGCTGAAATAGTCACCGGCAAGAGCCTGAGCTACCCGGGAATAGGTAATACTGGCATGATGTGCCCTTTCAAAATCCTCTTTGGCCCGGATCTGCTCATCTACACTGCTGATACCGATGACCAGATGACGCCCTTCCTCTTCGATCATACGGGTCGCTTTGAGGTGGACATATTTTGTACCGTTTCGGAACATCAGCCTGAAGGTCATCGTAAAAGTGCCATAATGATCCAGGGCAGCCACGATGTTCTCTTTTGTAAATGTCTCCAGAAACAGCTCCCTGTCCTCCGGATAGATGATCTCATCAAAATTGTCATGGGAAAAGCGGATGATGTCATCCCCAATCGAAGGCAGACCAAACTCCCGGTATTCCGGGGAAGCACTGTATTCGATAAATTTGCCATTCTTTACATTGACATAGTAAATACAGAAATAATCTGCGGCAAGTGCCTGTGCCACACTGGACTGAGACACTTTCAATACTTCTTCTTTCATAATGGCCTGCTGTCCTTCCAACTATGATTGAATGAAATGAAGATATGCTGGCTGTATATTCATAAAGACCAGACAAAGGATCTTAGTTACGGTGTTTCACCAGTTAGTACGTAACAAAACTCAGTTTTCAGCATACTTCCCTTATCCGAGCTCGTATGATCAGACTCTGATCAGGCTTTCCAGTGTTTCGTAAAGGGATTCCGGCTGGACCGGTTTACTCAGATGCGCATTTAGCCCGGCCTGCAGGCTGCGCTGCACATCTTCATCAAACGCATTAGCTGTCAGGGCGATGACAGGGATCTGACGGGCATCTTCACGGTCCATCGCACGGATTGCGCGGGTCGCATCCAGGCCATCCATCTCCGGCATCCGCATATCCATCAGAATCGCGTCATAGTATCCTGCCGGATGCCCGCTGAATTTTTCCACGGCGATCCTGCCGTTTTCGGCAAGATCTGCTTCCATTCCGCGTGCCTGCAGCACCATGATCATAATCTCGGCATTGATCGGCACATCCTCAGCCAGCAGGATCCGGCGGCCTTCGAGCTCCGCTTTCATCTGCTGTCCGCTGGCAATCATGTTCTTTTTCTTCAGAGACGAACTGAACTCCTCCAGTACGGCGTTGGCAAAAAGCGGCTTCGGAATGAAACTGTCAACTCCTGCCTGTACAGCCTCCTCCAGGATATCATCCCATCGGTATGCAGTCAGAATGATGATCGCGGACTCATGACCGATGATGGAACGGATCCGGCGGGTCGTTTCCACCCCGTCCATCTCCGGCATCTTCCAGTCAACCAGGATCAGGTTATATGGTGCCCGGCGGGCATGACGCAGTCGTACCATTTCAACAGCATCCGCTCCGGAAGATGCTGTCTCTGAAGCGATTCCCGCCTTCTCCAGCACCAGCTTTGCATGCTCACAGGCGATCGGATCATCATCGACGATCAGCACTGTCATATCCTCAGGACGTATCTGGGGAGCATCCTTTTCCGTCTCACTCCTAATAGCGTCTGCCAGGGTTACCGTCACCGTAAAAGTCGATCCCTCCCCTTTCCGGCTCTGCACATCAATGCTTCCATTCATCATCTCCACGATGTTTTTGGTAATGGCAAGACCCAGGCCGGAACTGCCGTATTGACTGGTCGTGGAGGAATCTTCCTGCGCAAAAGCATCGAAAATACGAGGCAGAAAGTCTTCACTCATCCCGATACCCGTATCCGTAACAGTAAAGCATAGAGTGCTCTTGCCATCATAGTGGGCTTTCTGCTCAACATCCAGACTGATACTGCCGCCTTCAGGTGTGAACTTCACTGCATTCCCAAGGATATTGATCAGCACCTGCCGCAGCTTCATATTGTCACCGATATAATAATCCTCGACCTCACCGGTTATATGACAATGATAATCCAGTCCTTTCTCAGCAGACTGGCTGCTGAACATGGTATTGATCGCCTCCAGAAAAGCAGAAAAGGAAAACTGCTCATTGCGCAGGGTCAGACGACCCGATTCGATACGGGACATATCCAGGATATCGTTGATCAGGTTCAGCAGATGCTCTGCCGATGCATCGATCTTTTCCAGATATTCCTTTGTTTTTTCCGGTGTCTCAGGATCATTGAGAGCAATATTATCCAGACCGATGATGGCATTCATCGGGGTACGGATCTCATGACTCATATTGGAGAGGAAAGCAGTCTTTGCCCGGTTGGCCTGCTCCGCCGCCTCAAGGGCATCACTCAGGACCTGACTCTGCTGCTCCAGCTTCTCCTGAAGAGCGATACTGTGCTCCAGTTCCTCCTGCTTGCCACGCATCTGGGCCTGTACGGTTTCTCTGTCCAGGAGCAGTTTTGCATTCCTGCGGATCTGCTGGATCAGGAAAGCAAACATGGCCAGAAGTACCAGGATAGTCAGGAGTGACTGGATGATGCTCCGGTTGACAATACCCTGTGAAATGCTGCTGATACTATCACTGATAATGCTTTCACGGACCAGATAGGTAAGCTGCCAGTCTGTGCCGGCGACCGGCACATAACTGAGGGTCTCGCGGATGCCGTTATAGGTAAAAGATACTTCGCCCTTTCTGCCTTCCTGAAAATCCTCTAAGAACCCTTCAAAGGAATATGATTTTTCATACTCGGCAATTTTCATGGCATCCAGCAGATTATCTTCCACAGCAAGACCACCGAGAATGGTGTTGCTAAGGGCGACTCCATTCCTGGTATAAATATTACAGAAGGTGGTGTCACTCTGCCCGGATTCCATGGTAACACCGGCAAGCATCTGCTCCATATTGATTTCCATAAAGCAGACCTTGAGTGTGTCTCCGTCAAAGGGAATGTCTACAGGCACTGCAATGACTGCTTTCTTCTCCGCAGTATGCAGATTAAATATGGAGACCTCCGGCTCGGACAGAGTCTGATAATCAAAAGAATAATCCTGGATATTGTCCTGCATTCCCAGGGCTGTATAGATCTGTCCCCGGGTATCAACGAAAGCAAACTTCTCCAATGTATACAGCCTCTTCATACGGGCCTGGTAAGCCTGCAGCTTCTCAATACTGCTCAGATCCTCCTCTGTCATCAGGTCCACAGCTGTGCGCAGATCAGTAATCCTGTGCTGCAGATTATTCTCCACGACCTGTTCACGGCGCCCTGCCAGCTCATTCAAATATAACAGACTGACCGTCCGTACAGCTTTATCTGTACCCTCTTTCGCACTCCGCCCAGTCCAGATTGTCCCCAGGACGAGAATGCATACTATAATGATGCTGCCAAAGATGACGACCCTGGCTGTACTGTTTTTCTTACCGTAATTCACTATCTGTCCGCCTCCTGACTGTAGCTGCATTTCAATATAAAAGTTTACCATATGGAAGTGAAAATATCTACCGGAAAGTCACAAAAGCTTTAAGTGCAATTATCATTATCACAAAAAAGTTCCGCTGTAAAAACAGCGGAACTTTTCTGTGTATATCTGGAATCTGTTTCAAGAAGATCTAAGGCATTATTCAGAAGGAAAAACAGTATTCCTGTGCCTCAGAAGCGGGGCTGC
>CADBQK010000165.1 GCA_902796775.1 uncultured Lachnospiraceae bacterium | reverse complement strand
CGATCAGTCCCCCGCCTGCGCTTCTGCAGCTTGGAGGCGGGGGACTGATCGTTTGGGTTCAGGCTTCTTTAATTGACATATATATAATCCGGTAATTCTGTGGGCTTCATTTTCCCTGTGATATTAAATGCAGATATTATACTTGTGTAATATAATTTATGTCCCCATTCATTTGGAAAATGAAGATAATCCGCCATGACATCCCGGCTTATGGGTTTTATATTGCCGACCTTTTCAAAAAAATCATACACGTCTGCAAAATAAACATGCTTCCGGTCAGCAATATCCTTCAGGGCCTCATTATAAAGACGTGTTGCTTCCATGTTTTCAAGTTCCCAGGTCATGTTTTGCTGGGGGAACCCGATCAGTATTACATCTATGCCATTTTTCTGCAGTGTATCCACCGCGTTTTCTATATCATTCCTGTACCCGGAGACCCTTTCTTCCGATGCCCCGTCCGGACCGCAGTGATCATTGATCCCGAATTCGATCATCGCCACATCCGGATGCATCTTTATAATATCCGGAATGCCTGCCGTTAAGAGATCCCTGCTTGTTACTCCGGCCGGAAGCTGAGTGGTCTGAACATCGACCCCATAATAATCTTTCAGCGATCTGCCGAGATAATTCAGAAAGATGCCTGATCCGTCTGTTTCGGCGCCGGCTCCAACAGAGTCACCGCATAATGCAATGCGGATGCTTTCTCCATTTAATATCTTTTTCCTGACATTATCACTTAAGTATGAACTGTTGTCTGCAAGAGGCTCCGACTCTTCCTGGCTCGCCTCATATCTGTAATCAACTCTGATCTGATATTCCTTATTGCTTTCGGGATTCTGGTTTCCAGGCTCATTCACCAGGGCCCATTTCCCGGATGTATATGCAACATGGTGCTCTCTATAATTCGGAATCGCTGAATCATCTGTTCTTCTGATCGTTCCTCTTTCATAATCGACATAATAATCAATGCCATTTTTATAAAGAGTTTCATTTCCCGCTGCATCTATTCTGTATACCTTGTTTATTGTCTCAGGTCTGTGCAGAAATCTTTTTGGCAGTGAATCCACTAATACGAAAGTCTCACCAAGCTCATCTTTTACCATGCCTGACAGCTTTTCAGACTCTACAGCACCGCAAAGTTTCAGATCGTCAGCGAGTATCCTTGTCCGTATCTTCTCTCCTTCGTTGTTGCAATGATTTACAGAATCCGCCATAAGATCGGGGGGAAACAAATACAATCTCGGATCGCTGATATAAGGGATGCCGATCGTCCTTTCTTCGAGCTCCTTCAGCTTCAGGAAACTGTCCACGTCACAGGTTACGCTCTCATACAATATCGGCGGAGAAACAAAATAAATACTTGCTCCCCGGCTTTCAGCAAATTCTTTCAGTTTTTTAAGATAAGCGGCACTTGTATCTGTAATAGTTACATTTCCGTTTTCATCAACCACTGTGATTGTTCCATACTTTGTAACATTATCATAGTAGTCTGACAAAGCATAGTCTCTGGTCCATATCATCTGCGCATCTTCTTCACGGAATGCCTCTCTCGAATACATTCCTTTAGCTCTTTCGTGCGTCAAAGCAATATATTTTTCACCAGCATACTTTTCACCAGCATACTTCAGCATATATCCCACAAAATTTTTCCAGTAATTCACAGGAATATGCTTGTACATATCAATGTTTTCATCAATACCTGACATGATAAGCTTCTGTCCAAGTCTATCAAACGTCTTGAACCAGTTATATTCATACCCTAATAAGACAATGTCGCCTTCATTTATGTTTTCTTTTGCCAGTTCACTGAAAAACAGTGTTCCAAATCCGGCATGCACGCCGAGATTAATAATCTTATATCCTGTTTCTCTTTCCAGCATCCTCTGGTCCAGGCCAAAGGCGGCAGAACTGCCGGAAACCATAATGATCTTTTTTTCATTCGTTTCCTGCAGCATCCTGTACTTGTCAACAATGACATTTTGAAAGGATGCATGAAACACACCCTTTTTCTGTACTATGATTCCATATACTACGGATTCAAACAGACAAATGCTGATCAGCAATGTCGTGAGAAGGTATTTTAAATATTTCAGCATTATGATATCCCCTTAAAACTGAAAATATAAGAATGCTGCATCAACAAACGCATCCGTGTCGCATGCTCCGAATACACATATCAGAATCAGTATCGCAACTATCAGGCACTGGATCAAAAACGGCTGGTTCCTGTACCTGATATATTCAACCGCCTCATTCTGCCTTGCTCTCTGT
>CADBQK010000164.1 GCA_902796775.1 uncultured Lachnospiraceae bacterium | reverse complement strand
GGTTACGGGAATTCAGCTTGGCAATCGTGATTTTGGAATTTCACCGGGTAAGGGTGAGATCTGCCTGACCCTCAGAGCTCAGAGGGAAGAAGAGATGAACCGGCTGGAAAGAGAATTGCTTGCATTTGCGGGCGGACAGGCCGAGCTTTACGGATTGTCAATGGACTTTTCCATCTGTGACAGATTTCCGGAAACTAGGAATCATGACAGCTGCCTTTCCAGGGTAATGGATGCTGCACAAGAGCTCCATCTTCCGCTGATACCAATGAAAGAACTCTGGCGGGCTTCGGAAGATTTCGGACACTATCTGTTTGAGTGTCCGGGCGCCATGTTTTATATCGGAGCAGGAGAGCAATATCCGGCCCTGCATACAGCGGATTACGATTTCAATGATAAGATCCTGGCAGCTGCGGTAGATATGTTCCTGGCCATTGCACTCACCATTAGATTTGATTTACAGATTTCAAAAGAACAGGAGTAGGGAATGAACGAGGTAGTGAAGCAGCTCTATGAGAGGAAATCGGTTCGTGTATTTACAGACCAGCCAATCGAAGAGTCGATTGTGGAGGAGATCCTGATGGCTGCCGCTATGGCACCGACAGCCGGCAATCAGCAGCTCTATACGATCTTACGGATCACAGATCAGGATCTGAAGGAAAAACTGAGTGAAAGCTGTGATCATCAGCCTTTCATAGCAGAGGGGCAGCTTGTACTGGTTTTCTGCGCGGACTGTCTGAAGTGGTATGAGGCCTATCTGCATGCAGGCTGCAGTCCGAGGAAGCCGGGACCGGGCGATCTGCTGCTTGCTGTGGATGATGCACTGATTGCAGCTCAGAATGCGGTCACAGCGGCACAATCCTATGGAATCGGCTCGTGTTATATCGGCGATATCATGGAAAATTGTGAAGTACAGCGTCAGCTGCTGGATCTCCCGGAATATGTTTTTCCGGCCGCCCTGCTTGTCTTTGGCTATCCGACACAGCAGCAGAAAAAGAGAGAAAAACCTGAACGGATCGATATGCAGTATCTGGTCAGGGAGAATACCTATCACCGGATGGATGCCGGAGAATTACAGTCCATGCTGCAGAAAAAAGCGGTGGGAACAGACTATCAAACATGGATCAGCCGGTTTTGCGGGAGAAAGTACAACTCTGCATTTTCAGCTGAGATGCAGCGGTCTGTAGAGCTCTATCTCCGGCAATTCCGCTAAGGAATCATCACCAGGGGAAAGTGAACGTAAGATTTTCCTTATCTATCTGAAAAGTGTAGACAAAGCATCTTTGCATATTTATAATATAAACGATATTGGTAATTGTCTTTTTACGGTGGAAACATATTGATCCATTCACAATTACAACATCAGGTTCTAACTAATTTTAATATGAAAGAGATTTTTATGGGGGGTAAAAAGATGAAAACAAAGATTCGTCATCTTGTTGTTGTTTTAGTAACAGTCCTGACATTTTCCTTTTTGATCATGCCTGTCATGAACTCAGCTTATGCAGAAAAAAAGGTTACAGCTGCTCGTTATACGAAAAAACTGAAGCTGAAAAAAGTCAAAGCTGTTAAAAAAGGTCTGACAACAATTACCTGCCCGAAAGCTAAGAGCAGAAATGACGAGTTTTGGGTCAGGTTCAAGGTACCAAAAACAAAAAAATATACTTTTACATTCAGTCAGCTGAATAGCGGAGATAATCCGGGCAAAAAGACACAATCATATGCCTGGTTTTATCTCTACCAGAAAAAGGGTAAAAAAATCCTGACTAAAGGCTATAAAGGTACATGCGATTCTGTATGGACAGATGGTATTTATCCCTATATTGACGATGAAGATGAAGAGACGATCCTCTATCCGAAGGGCTCTGTAAAGATAAAACTTAAGAAGGGTCAGACGATCTACATCGCTTGTTCGCCCAGCAGCGGGAATAAGATTAGCTATCAGCTGAATATAAAATAATCCATTTTTTGACATCCTTGGAAAGGCGTGGGAGTTGAATATATCAGCTCCCGCCTTTTCGTTTTATAGTGGGATATGACTGAAGAACACAAAGTTTCAGTTCATTACCTTTTGAGGGCAGCGGCTGGTACTGGTGCTGTGTGGCTTTGGGGGATTGAAGGAAATGTGTATTTCGGGTATATTTGGATTGTGTACTATGTGCTGACAAAAGAAGAAAACCTTGCAAGAGCAATTGCTGCGCTGAAGGATGCCGGGTATCAGATCAGAAAACAGCGGTAACAGCATTGATGCGGCAAACCATACTACAATGGAGGTAGAGACATGACATATCAGGAAGCCGTAATGTTGATTCCGATCGACCTCTATCGTCACTACAAAGGGAACCTTTATAAAGTGCTTTACATTGCCAGGAACAGTGAGAACGAAGAGGCTATGGTGGTTTACCAGGCTCTGTATGGAAATTTCGATGTGTGGGTGCGCCCTGCATCCATGTGGAATGAAGAAGTTGTCTGGAACGGTGATACATATCAGCGCTTCCGGTGTCTGGACCTGGGGGATCGGATCCGTTTCTATGAAGGTATTTATGATGAACTGTTAGAAATGTCCCAAGGCGCACAGATAAGCAATGAGGAGATCAAATTAAAGCTTCTGGATGACTACTATACATCCGGACAGTGGCAGCGTGATTATGAGGCAGATGAAGCAGGCATGCTTCCGGATGATCTAAAGCGAGGCGTCCTGTCTGAGGACGGGGTATTCAACCTGTTTTCAGAGTGGGAAAACTGAACAGGCAAACACGGTCAGACGTAGATGAACGGATCTATTTTTAAGTGAGGAAATAAGGTGTGAAAATGAAGGCTGGTAATGATGCAGATCTGCTGATCCGGGAAGTGGAAGAGGAACTGGGGGAGATTTCCAGATCGAGGCTGAAAATGCTGCGGGAGGAAAAGGGAGTTTCCGCAGGTGATCTTGCTGCAATGCTCGGCTGTACAGAGCAGGAATATCTTGCTTATGAAGCAGACGGAGGTATAAAAAACGCGGCAGATTTGATCAGGCTGCATGAGTATTATCAAGTCAGCTGCGATTATCTGCTCGGATTAACCGATATAAGGAGTTAATATAATGCTTCAGGAAAATGAACAAAAGAAAGCGGTTATACTTGCGATTACAGCAGCCATTATTTCTGTCTTGCTGTATCATCTGGCAGGCAAGGTGATTTCCAGGTTTGTCTCAGATGATTTTCTGAGTGCCTTTCTTGCAGAAGCTGTTTTTGCCGTGCTTGCATTGGTTTCTGTGATCCAACTAAAACAAACGGATCTGTTTCATAGTGACCGGGCACTTCTGAAAAAGGGATGGAAATCCGCCGGTATGTTTTTTCTGGCAATTGCTTTTTATGGATTGATTGCCCTTGGCCGTCTGCCGGAAGCGACTGTGACATCCATACAATTGATTCTGTTTTTCGGACAGGTTATTTTGATAGGTTTTGCCGAAGAGGTATTGTACCGGGGACTGATCCAGAGGGCTTTTCACCAGCTCTTTGGGGAAGATAGTTATGCCCATGTTGTTCTTGCCATATTCTGTACCGGAGCTGTTTTCGGTATATCGCATCTGGTCAATATGGACCGCGGTAATCCGGCTCTTGCAGCTGTCATGCAGGCCTGCGCGAATATTTTTATCGGGATGTATATCTGTTCTATCTTTTACCGTACCGGCAAAAATATCTGGTACGTAATCATCCTTCACAGCGTGTATGATTGTGTGGCTTTGATCGCGGATAGACGATTAAGCGGAGTGTCGTTAAGTGACGCACTTAATCCTGCCGGTACTTCCATAAGCGTTCAAAGTACATTAACCATTGTACTGATCTGGGGAGGCATTTTCCTGCTGGCTACCCTGATTGTTCTCAGGCCAAAGAAGATCAAACCGCTTTTGGAGAGTCCGGCTATTAAGTAATCCGTGAAATGCCGGGTTGTAGACCGGGAGCATCATATAATACGAGGTAGAACATATGGGTCTGTATGCAATCGGAGACCTGCATCTGCATTACCAGTCTGTCCTGAAGGCACCCGGCCAGCTGCGTGACAGGGTGTGGAAGAATCATGAGGAAAAGTTCCGGAAAAACTGCGGTAAGATGCTGGCGGAGGAAGATACCCTGGTACTGGTCGGGGATCACAGCTGGGGGAAGAATCTTTCAGAATGTGAACTGGATCTGCAGTATATCAGCGACCTGCCGGGCAGGAAGATCCTGACCCGCGGCAATCACGATATGTTCTGGGATTCTAAGAAAACCAGGCAGCTCAACGAGCTGTACCAGCCGGAGCTTATCTTCCTGCAGGACAGTTTTGAAACATATCAGGATTATGCACTTGTAGGGACTAAAGGATTCACTTTTGAAGGGCCGTTTTATCTCGACCATCGGGGCAGGATCATCGACTGGGATGAGAAAGAGGAAATACATGCCAAAAAGCTCGTAAAGAGGGAGCTGGGCCGGCTTCAGAAATCCTTCGAACTTGCAAAAGCAGCCGGATACCGGAAATTCATCATGTTCCTGCATTATCCTCCCACCAGTATACTGGAGGAGAGAAGCGGTTTTACAGATATGGCTGAGGACTACGGAGCAGAGCAGGTAATCTATGCCCATTGTCATGGGGCAAGGCGGTTTGACGACAGCATTCACGGAGAATACCGGGGCAGGATCTATCATCTTGTATCCGGTGATTACCTTCGCTGGAAACCCCTGAAGATTCTGGAATAGAGAGAACATTAAAATAATCGGATGATGCTGTGCTGATCAGCATCAGAAGAAGAGTGGAGAAATACATGAACAGAGAAATATATCTTGCCGGCGGCTGTTTCTGGGGACTCCAGAAGTATCTGGATCAGTTTAACGGAGTTATTTATACAGAAGCAGGCTATGCGAATGGCCCCGGTGAAAAAGCACCCAGCTATGAGGATGTATGCAGCAGCAGCGGACATGCGGAAACTGTCCGGGTCGTGTATGATGATGAGCGGAT
>CADBQK010000163.1 GCA_902796775.1 uncultured Lachnospiraceae bacterium | reverse complement strand
TTTCCGCTATAGAAGCGATGCTGAAATTGGGTAAAAGCTTCGAAAATATTAATATAAACGATATTTATATCAATCCCACTCCAAGGATGTTCTATCTGTCTATCTTCGGAGAATCCAAAGGTTCTGATGCTGTAAAGGCTTCCAATATAAACAGGCTGGCTGAAATGCATTCCGCTATGCCGGCAGGTCTGGGGAACGTTTTTTTAACGGGTGCAACCGGCTTTCTCGGGAATCATCTATTATATGAACTGATAAGAAAAGGCTATCCTGTCACTTGTCTGGTCAGAGATAAAGCAAAGTTCAGCAAAGTATGCTCGTACTATTATCCTGATTGTGATTTTTCTGCAGTCAGACTGGTAACAGGGGATATCACCCGGACCGATTTAGGATTATCGGAAGAAAAATACGCCGAACTGTCTCTGTGGACAGATTCTGTAATCCATACAGCGGCGGACGTTCGTCATTCTGCATTTGAAAGCGAATTACAGAAGACGAATGTTTCAGGAACAAAGAATGTAATCACGTTTGCAGTTGATGCGAAAGCGAAACTGTTTCATACATCTTCTTTTGCAGTGGCCGGTTTTAAAACTGATGACGCTCTTACTGAATCGGTTCTGGATATCGGACAGCAGATCTCACAAAATGTGTACATCAAGTCAAAGTATCAGGCGGAAGAACAGGTGCTTATGGCACGGGAGAAAGGAATCCATACCTGCATCATGCGCATGGGTTTTATCACGTGGCGTAATGACGGGGTATTTCAGTTCAATGCTTCTGACAATGGACTGGCTTCGCAATTAAAAGCATTCAGAAAGCTCGGCACCTATCCATCAGAGTATACGGATCTGAGTTATGACTTTTCCAGTGTCGATGAAAGTGCGAAAGCCTATGTCCTTCTGGCGGAGTCATCGAAGGAAGACAGTATCTGGCATGTCATCAATCCCAACAGAAGGAATCTTTCTCAGCTGGGACTCGGCGTGCCCGTGCAGATGGATGAGTTTGTTCAGCATGTTGCCCGAAACAGCGCAGACAGGGATGTAATGGTCCTGTCGATGTATCTGCAAATGATCAAAAGCGGCATTAATGGAAATGTAGATGTATCCAGAACCGTAGAAAAGCTGAAAGAACTGGGATTTGAGTGGTCGGTTCCGAAACCGGTATCACTTTATCTATAGACGGAGTTTCAGTGAAGTCGTTCCTGTTGATCATAGAAAGAACATTAATGGATTCTTGAAACCGGCTCTGATTACAGAAAATGTCCCTGGCAAGGCACAGAAGAGAGAAATGCTCTTTTCCGTGCCTTATTTTTTCCTATAAAAATCCCTGAATTGCAACGTTTTTTCATAGACATTACTTTCAATAACGAACATTTTATCCCATTCCTTCAGTTTTCGTATATAATAAAAATGGAGTACAATAATCAAAATAATCCTGTATTCGGCATATACAGAAACAATAATCAGAGGAATCTGTCTGGCAAAGAAGAATCCCCGACAGTGTTATGAAACTTGAATGAATGAGGGTAGAAAAGATGAGTTCGCAATTGCAGGAAAAGAAGAAAACAAAACAGTCGGTCCTCAGGCCCCCGATCCTGAAGGCGATGAAAGAATCCATGAAAAACCGGACCCGGCGGCGTTTTGCGCTTGCCCTGGCCGGTATTGTCGTGTTTACGACTACCTATTCGCTCATCCTTCCGGCCCTGACCCTGGAGAGCAACACAGCGTCCAGAATGGCGGGATGGAAGCCTGCTTCCGCACAGGCAGAGCTTCTGGACTGTCAGCTGGATATCCATCAGCACACCGACGACTGTTATAAGATGATCGACGGGAAAAAGACGCTTAGCTGCGGACAGGCGGACTATGTCCTTCATACCCATGATGAAAACTGCTATGATGCGGACGGCAATCTGGTGTGCACACTCCCTGAAATAACAGGCGCCGGAAACGCAGAAAAAACCGGAAGTGCTGTCAATTCAGAGAGCGCAGAAACAAATACTGCAAATACTGCAATTGATGTGAAAGCTGCTGAAAATGAAGCAGACCGTGACCTTGAACCGCATATCCATACCATGGACTGTTATGAAAAAGGTCCAAACGGAGAGAGTCCGGAGGAAATGGGATGGGTGACCGTCAACGAAGACGGAAGCATCACCGGCGATCCGGAACACCTGATCTGCGGCCGTCTGGAAGTCAGGGAACACCAGCATACAGCAGAATGTTTTACGCAGGCAGAGCCGAAAAGCAATGCGGACGCGGATGCCTCTGAAAATGGAAAAACTGAAGAAGAAAAGAATTCCGCCGATGGTAAGAAAGAAAGCGGACAGACTGCCCTGACGGACAGTGCAGGCGATGGACAGAAAACTGATTCCGGCAATGAGTCCGCTGAAAACAAAAAAGCCGGAAAAGCTGATATTTCAACAGATTCTGAAGAAACTGACCGGAACAAGGAAGCGGCTGACAAACACAATGCAAACCAGAATGATCAAACAGCCGGGAAAAATGCTGTAAAAGAGAACAACGAAAAAGCTGATAAAGCTAATAAAAAGTCTCGACAGTCTGATACAGCCTCTGCATCTGTAAAAGAAGGAAGAGATCCGTCAACTGACGCGAAGCAGCAAGGCGTGATCGACCGTACCTATGAAGGCGACGGATACCGGATTCATGTAAATGGTGGAGCAGATACCGGTCTTCCGGCCGATACGGCGCTGGAGGTCAGAGAGATCGGACGCAGCGCGCTGGATTACTACGCCTATTCAACTCTTGCAAAGAAAGAACTGGAAGCAAAGAAAGTCGGCACCCTTTCCGGCCGTTATTTCGACATCAGCTTTATCTCTAATGGAAAAGAGATCGAACCGAGTGCGCCCGTAACGGTCGAGATCAGCTTTGATCATCCGCAGAAGATCCATGGCGATCAGAATCTGCAGATCATCCACTTCGGCCAGGATCAGACCGGGATCCTTGCTAATGATCCCGTCTTCAGCAGCGAAGGCGTGGAAAAGGTCAGCTTTGAATCTGACAGTTTCTCTGTTTTCGGCGTTGTGTATACCGTGGACTTCCACTGGGAAGTGGATGGAAAAACGTACGACTTCAGCATTCCGGGAGGCGGCTTCGTCAGTTTGACACACCTTGTGGAAGCGCTGAACATAGGAGTAAGCTCTTCAGACAGCGAAACCGCAGCAAAGGACTCTGAAGCAGCCTCTAAAAAGGATGTCGATAAGGAGAAAAAGAAGAAATCTGTAAATAAAGAGAAGGCTTCCGATAATGATTC
>CADBQK010000162.1 GCA_902796775.1 uncultured Lachnospiraceae bacterium | reverse complement strand
GGGAAAAGACCGGACAGCTCTTATACGCACTCGAGGAGAAGCAGGGTCTGGAGCAGCTGATCTCCACTAAAGAAGACACAGGAGAAACCGGTATCCAGGTCTATATCGGGTCGGAAAGCCCGGTACAGTCGATGCAGGACTGCAGTGTTGTAACCGCTACCTACGAGCTGGAAGAGGGTGTGCAGGGTACGATCGGTATTATAGGTCCCAAGCGGATGGATTATAAAAAGGTCGTCAGCAACCTGGAAACAGTGATGGGTGAGCTGGACAGGATCTTTAAGAAAAAGGGATCCGTCTCCGGCGATTCGGTGAAATAAAAACATGGGAGCAAAGAGGTGACAGATATGATATGGGACAACGATACAGATCTGCAGGACAACCTGGAGGAAGATCCGCAAGAGGCTGCAGAGACTGGGACAGATGCCTGTACAGGGCAGGCTGATGAGAATCATGATGAGGCCGGAGATGGCACCGGGACAGCAGATGATCCTCAGGAGCCGGAGGGCAGTGCCGGCGAGGAGCAGGCGGAGGCAGATCCTCAGGCAGAGGATGTGAAGGATGCCGGGAGTGAGGAAACTGCGGATGCTGATGAATCCGGGGATGCAGAGGCTTCCAGGGATAAAAAGGATGCGCAGATTGCAGATCTGAAAGACAGGCTCATGCGCCAGATGGCGGAGTTTGACAATTACAGGAAGCGTACCGACAAGGAGAAAGCACAGAATTATGACATTGGAGAGTCAGATTTTCTGCTGAAGCTTCTCCCCGTAGTTGATAATTTTGAGCGAGGCATGTCTGCCATGAGCGAGGAGGACAAAGCTTCTTCTTTCGGTCAGGGCATGGAACTGATCTACAAGCAGCTGACCAAGCTTCTGGATGATGAAGGGGTGAAGGAGATCGAGGCTCTGGGTAAGGAGTTTGATCCGGCCCTTCACAATGCAGTCATGCAGCAGCCGAGTGAGGAATATGAGTCCGGTACTGTGATGCAGGTCCTTCAGAAAGGATATACTTTTAAGGACAGGATCCTGCGCCACAGCATGGTCATGGTTGCACAGTAGATGGACAGTTAACAGTAGATTGATAGCAGTCAACAGAAATTGACAGGAAACAGCAGGTAAACAGGAGACATAAATCCCTGTGCTGCATGAAAGCAGCCGGGTTCACATATAGTCAAACAGGAAACGAGATAATACAAATAAGCTTATATAAGATCGAATCATTCTGCCAAAGCCGGTAAATAAGGCGGGGCAAGAGAGACGAAGAGAATCAGGAGGTATGAATCATGAGCAAGATTATCGGTATTGACCTTGGTACAACCAATTCATGTGTAGCAGTTATGGAAGGCGGCAAACCCGTTGTTATCGCGAACCAGGAAGGTTCCAGGACGACCCCTTCTGTCGTAGCATTTACAAAGACCGGCGAGAGACTTGTCGGTGAGCCGGCAAAGCGTCAGGCAGTTACCAATTCCGACAACACAGTCTCTTCTATTAAGAGACATATGGGCTCTGACTACAGAGTGACCATCGATACAAAGAAGTACTCCCCTCAGGAGATTTCCGCTATGATCCTGCAGAAACTGAAGGCTGATGCAGAGAGCTATCTGGGTGAGAGCGTAACCGAAGCTGTTATCACAGTTCCCGCTTATTTCAATGATGCACAGAGGCAGGCTACAAAGGATGCCGGCAGGATCGCGGGCCTGGATGTTAAGAGAATTATCAACGAGCCTACTGCTGCGGCACTGGCATATGGACTTGACAATGAGAGCGAGCAGAAGATCATGGTCTTCGACCTTGGCGGCGGTACCTTTGATGTATCTATCATCGATATCGGCGACGGTGTCATCGAAGTTCTTGCGACAAACGGCGATACCAGGCTGGGCGGCGATGATTTTGATAATAAGATCACCCAGTATATGATCGCAGAGTTCAAGAAGATGGAGGGTGTAGACCTTTCCGGCGACAAGATGGCAATGCAGAGACTTCGTGAGGCTGCTGAGAAGGCTAAGAAGGAGCTTTCCAGCGCTACCACGACCAATATCAATCTTCCGTTCATCACTGCAACTGCAGAGGGACCGAAGCATTTCGATATGAATCTCACCCGTGCGAAGTTTGATGAGCTGACTCATGATCTGGTCGAGAGGACAGTCGTTCCTGTACAGAATGCGATGCGTGATGCAGGCCTGAATATGAGCGATATCAACAAAGTTCTCCTGGTCGGCGGTTCGACCCGTATCCCGGCAGTACAGGAGAAGGTTAAGCAGCTTTGCGGCAAAGAGCCCAATAAGAGCCTCAATCCGGATGAGTGCGTAGCACTGGGTGCTTCCATCCAGGGCGGCAAGCTGGCTGGCGATGCAGGTGCCGGGGATGTCCTCCTTCTCGATGTTACTCCGCTGACACTTTCCATTGAGACCATGGGCGGTGTTGCGACCCATCTGATCGAGAGAAATACTACGATCCCTACCAAGAAGAGCCAGATCTTCTCCACTGCTACCGACAATCAGTCTGCAGTAGATATCAATGTTGTCCAGGGTGAGAGACAGTTCGCCAGGGATAACAAGAGCCTCGGCCAGTTCCGACTGGACGGTATCGCACCGGCAAGGAGAGGCGTACCGCAGATCGAGGTTACCTTTGATATCGATGCGAATGGTATTGTCAACGTATCTGCCAAGGATCTCGGTACCGGCAGAGAGCAGCATATCACCATTACCGCCGGCTCCAATATGTCCGATGATGAGATCGAAAGAGCAGTCAAAGAGGCAGCTCAGTTCGAGGCAGAGGACAAGAAGCGTAAGGAAGGGATCGATGCCAGGAATGATGCAGATTCCATGGTCTTCCAGATCGAGAATGCTCTCAATGAAGTAGGTGATAAGATCAGCGATGCTGACAGAAGCACTGTCCAGTCAGAGATCGACAGCCTCAAGGCAGTCCTCGAAAGGACAAAGAATATGGAGTCCCTGACAGATTCCGATATCGATGAGCTTAAGTCCGGCAAGGAAAGACTGATGAATGCTGCACAGCCGGTATTCACCAGGATGTATGAAGCTCAGAATCCGAATATGGGCGGAGCCCAGGGCGGTCCTCAGGGCGGTTTCGGCCAGCAGGGCGGTTTTGGTCAGCAGGGCGGCCCTCAGGGCGGCGCAGGCGATGATGTGGTCGATGGGGATTACACAGAGGTATAATCCGGGTGACGACGTCGCAGTAAGACAGCATAAAGTCTTATAGATAGTCAAACAGTCTGCTGCAGGACTTGACAGAAAACGGATTTCTGATATCCTATAGCAGGCAGAAAGAGATAGAATCATATGTCGAAAGGCAGGGCATTGGCCGTGCCTTTCGATTGATGTTTACAGAATAGATTTGATTTGATACGAAAGGAACATGGCTCATGGCTGAGAACAAGAGGGATTACTACGAGGTGCTGGGCGTAACGCGCAGTGCTACGGAAGATGAGATCAAGCATGCCTACCGCGCACTGGCAAAAAAGTATCATCCGGATCTGAACCCCGGAGATAAGGAGGCAGAAGCGAAATTTAAGGAGGCATCGGAGGCTTACTCGATCCTGAGTGACGAGGGGAAGAGAAGACAGTATGATCAGTTTGGCCATGCAGCCTTTGAGCAGGGCGGCGGACCCGGCGGATTTGATTTTACCGGTGATATGGGCGACATTTTCGGCGATATCTTCGGTGATCTTTTCGGAGGCGGCAGAAGTTCCAGACGTGCATACAATGGTCCGATGCAGGGAGCAAATGTCCGAATCAATATGCGGATCAGCTTTATGGAAGCAGTGTTTGGTGTAGAAAAGAGCATCGAGATCGGCTATAAAGATGAGTGTGACAACTGCCATGGGACCGGAGCAAAGCCCGGGACCAGCCCGCAGACCTGTACCCGGTGTAATGGCAGCGGCCAGGTTACCTTCACGCAGCAGTCGATTTTCGGCATGGTGCGCAACATCCAGACCTGCCCGGACTGTAACGGTACAGGCAAGGTGATCAAGGAAAGATGTCCGGTCTGCAGCGGGCAGGGCTTTAAAAAGATCCGCAAACCATTAAAGGTGACGATCCCTCCCGGTGTGGACAGCGGGATCAGTGTACGGGTGAGCGGTTTCGGCGAGCCCGGCAGAAACGGCGGGCCCAGAGGTGACCTCCTTGTCCTTCTGGAGGTCGAGCGCCATCCTGTTTTCCAGAGAGATAATTATGATATCTATACCTCAGTCCCGATTTCCTTTGCACAGGCAGCTTTGGGCGGGGATATCAAGATCCAGACCGTTGATGGTGAGATTATGCAGAATATCCCTGCCGGTACACAGACAGATACGCGGATCTGCCTGAGGGGCAAGGGTGTACCTTACCGCAATAATAAAAATAACCGCGGCAATCACTATGTGACACTGATCGTGCAGGTTCCTGCAAAGCTTACTAATGAGCAGAAGGAGCTGCTGAGGCGCTTTGACGACTCCTTAAACGGCAGGACAGCCGCGGACGATGCCCAGCCTGCTGACCGCAAAGGCGGGAAAAAGAAAAAAGGTTTCATGGACAAGCTGAAGGAAACTTTTGAAGATACTTTTGAAGAATAGAGAAGAGTAGAAAAGCGGTCGAAAAACGTCAGGTAAGGAGCAGAGGTCGTGAAGTGGAATAAATATCGCATAAAGACGACAACAGCAGCCGAGGATATCATCAGTTATACACTGGGGGAGCTGGGAGTCGAGGGGGTCGAGATCGAGGATAAGATCCCGCTCACACAGCACGAGAAGGAGCAGATGTTTATCGACATTCTGCCGGAGCTTGGTCCGGATGACGGCAGTGCCTATGTTTCTTTTTATATCGAGCCGGAAAAGGACAGCCCGGAGTTTTTTGCCGATATCATGGCAGCTCTGGACAGCTGCCGGGCCTTTGCAGATATGGGCGAGCTGTCCGTTGAGCGTACCCAGACAGCAGATGTGGACTGGATGAACAACTGGAAGCAGTACTGGAAGCCCTTTGAGGCGGATGAGGGGATCCTGATCAAGCCGAGCTGGGAGAAGGTCGATGAGGACGATGCGAAGAAAAAACTGGTAATTGAACTGGATCCCGGGACTGCTTTCGGGACCGGTATGCACCACACGACAAAGCTTTGTATCCGAGGGATCCGTAAGTATCTGCAAAAAGGGCAGTCTGTTTTTGATGTGGGCTGCGGAAGCGGGATCCTGTCGATCATTGCCGTGAAACTGGGCGCCGGATACGCTGCGGCAGTAGATGTTGATCCAAATGCAGTGGAATATACGCTGGATAATGCTCGTAAAAACGGGGTGGATCCGGAGCAATATACCTGTCTGACGGGGGATATCATCAGTGACGAGTCTTTCCGCAGGCAGTTTGCCGACCGGAAGTTTGACCTGGTGGTTGCGAATATTCTTGCAGAGATCATCATCCCGCTTTCCGGCGTTGTCGGTGAATGCCTGGCAGAGGGAGGGATCTTTGTGTCATCCGGTATCCTCGCTTCCAAAGAAGCAGAGGTAAGTGCAGCGTTGAAAGAAAATGGATTTGAGATACTGGAAGTGACACATTCCGGTGACTGGATCGCGATTGCAGCAGCCAGAGCCGGAGTGTAAGGAGGCGGCAGGATGCCAAGATTTTTTGCTCAGGAAGGCCAGATCGGAGAGAAACATATCCTCATCACAGGACAGGATGTTAACCACATCCGCAATGTCCTCCGGATGGAGATTGGGGACGATGTCACGGTTAGTGACGGGAAAGGGACGGACTACTTTTGCCATATAGCTGAGATTTGCAAGGATCGTGTGGAGCTGGATATACAAGACAGCTGGCCGTCCTATGTGGAGCTGCCTTCCAGGATCTATCTGTTTCAGGGACTTCCCAAAGCGGATAAGATGGATCTGATCATCCAGAAGACCGTGGAACTGGGCGTTTTCCAGGTGATTCCGGTCATAACAGCACGAACTGTTGTAAAACTGGATCAGAAAAAGCAGGAAAAGCGTCTGGAGCGGTGGCAGGCAATTGCGAAAAGTGCAGCCATGCAGGCCGGCAGAGGTGTGATCCCCCAGGTTGGACCGTTTATGTCTTTCCGGGAGGCACTGGATATGTGCGCCGGTCTTGGCCTGGGCGTGATGCCCTATGAAAAGGCCGCCGGGATGGCTGAGGCAAAAGAGCTTGTCCGCAGTGCACCCGGGTATCGGGACATCGGTATTTTTATTGGCCCGGAGGGCGGTTTTGAGGAGAGCGAGGCACTGGCCGCAAGGGAGAGGGGACTCCATCTGATTTCCCTCGGTAAGCGGATCCTTCGTACCGAAACCGCGGGTATGGCGATGTTGTCTATTCTGATGTTTTCCATAGAAAAAGATCATTCCGAAGCATCTACAGAGATAGATGATTCTGAAACGAAGTAGCAGATTGGTGGCAGGATGGAGATTTACTTAGATAATGCTGCGACAACACGGGTATTCCCGGAGGCTGTCCAGTGTATGATTCAGCTGATGCAGAAGGAGTACGGCAATCCTTCTTCCATGCACCATAAAGGTATGGTGGCGGAGATGGCTCTGCGCGAGGCGGCGCAGACCTTTGCCCGGATCCTGAAAGTAGATGAAAAAGAGCTGATTTTCACCTCGGGCGGGTCAGAGTCCAACAACATGGCTCTGATCGGTGCTGCTATGGCGAATAAAAGGGCAGGCAGGCATATCATTACGACCCGGATTGAGCATGCTTCTGTCTACCAGCCGATGTCATATCTTGAGGAGCAGGGGTTTGAAGTGACCTATCTTCCTGTAGACAGCTATGGCCGGGTTAGACCGGAGGCTCTTCAGTCAGCGATCCGTCCGGATACGATCCTGATCAGCATCATGTGTGTGAATAATGAGATCGGCACAGTGCAGCCGCTGGAGGATATTGTTCGACTGATCCGGGAGAGGAATCCTTCTGTGATCATTCACAGCGATGCGATCCAGGCATTCGGGAAGGTTCCCCTGTACCCAAAGCGGCTGGGGCTGGATATGCTGTCCGCCAGCGGCCATAAGTTTCATGGGCCGAAGGGAACAGGTCTCTTATGGATCCGCGATGGCGTGAAAGTACATCCTCTGATCCTTGGCGGAGGTCAGCAGAATGGACGCAGATCCGGTACGGAGAACGTGCCGGGTTATGCCGGTATGGCAGAAGCAGCGCGTCTGACCTTTGAGACACTTGAAGAGGATGCAGATCGGATGTATGAACTCAGAGATTCTTTTATCAGGCGCCTGTCACAGATTGACGGTGTGAAGATCCATGGCGGGACAGGGAAGGGGAAACTGACGTATTCCGCCGAGGGCGGGGAAGACTGCTGTGCCGCACCGCACATTATCAGTGCGGGTTTTGCCGATGTGCGTGCGGAGGTACTGCTGCATGCTCTGGAGGAGAAGGGTATCTATGTCTCCAGCGGTTCCGCCTGTTCTTCCAATCATCCCCAGGTCAGCGGTACGCTCAGGGCGATCGGGGCTGAAAAGAAGTATCTGGATGCAACTGTCCGCTTCAGTCTTTCTTCGGAGACCACGAAAGAGGAGCTGGATACCTGTGCGGACGCACTTGAGGAATTACTGCCGATGCTCAGACGTTTTGTGCCCGGCGGCAGGGGAAGACGTAAAAAATGATTGGGGATAGAGATAGATGGAATTTCAGGCGTTTTTGATTAAGTATGGAGAAATCGGTGTAAAAGGCAAGAACCGGTATCTGTTTGAGGATGCTCTGATGCAGCAGATCCGCTTCAGTCTGGAAAAGACAGAGGCGCAGTTTGAGGTGACAAAGGCACAGGG
>CADBQK010000161.1 GCA_902796775.1 uncultured Lachnospiraceae bacterium | reverse complement strand
GGATGCCAGAAGACTTCCGTTGGAGATGCAGATTGAGTGCGCACGGAGAGGACTGATTCCGTACGTTCCTGCTTTGAAGGAAAGACAGACCGCCCCAGAAGAATAAATATAACCAAGGGCAGCCAGGGGGACCAGATTCAAAAACAGACCAGCCATACAAGGCGTTTTTGGGTACGGACATATATGTAAAGCATGAAGAAAGGAAAACGCTATGAGAAAGTTTTTTGATTTGGGTTTGTTTGGCAAAGAAGTGTCTAAATGGTTGAATGCAGGACCATCAGAACCTCGCGGGGGAATCTTTCTGGTGGGAGCCATTGTATTTGTGTTTGCCCTTATCGTTCTTTGGAATGTTAATAAACTCGTTGCTTTGGTTCTCGATATCGGGTTTGGGGTTTTATTTGGTTTCACAACGGCAATTGGAATTCTTGTGATCGCGATCGTTTTGGGAGTGTTCGTTAACAGGAAACCAAAACCTCGGGCGGCAGAAAGATTTGCAGATTCCAAAAAGACGGAAGGAATAAGCCCTGCGGGAAAACAAGCAATGGAAGAGCTGGATCAAATGGCCGCAGAGCTGCTCAGTGGCAGCCAGTACAATGCGTTCCTGTCACAGAAAGCTGCATGCAAAACAGATGATGATCTGACATATCTTTATCTTACCTGAGATGCGAAACTTCGTGAAGCGTGGGAGAAGAAGCACGGATGAAATCGAAACCAGGGAACAGGTTCGAAGGCATCAATCAAGGGGACAGGTTCCGCGGCATGACAGCCGCGGAACCTGTCCCCTTGGCTATTTATCCCATTGGCTGTCTGTCCTCTTGGCTGTCGCTCTGGTTATGTAACAGAATGCGCAATTTGTGAAACGGATGCACCATATGGATCTTCTTCCGTTATACTGAATTCACAAGCACACGCCTGACGGCATATATAAAACCAAAAGAGAGGAGCACGCTATGAAGCAGGCATTTAATCCGTACCTGCCCAGCTGGGAGTATGTACCGGATGCGGAACCGCATGTTTTCGGGGATCGGGTCTATATTTACGGTTCGCATGACCGTTTCGGAGCCCCCCATATTCTGTGTAAATGATTATGTATGCTGGTCCGCTCCGGAGGGTGTTTATGAGATCATTTCCGGCCATCGCAGAAAATATGCTGCCCGGAAACTATTCACAGCCCAGCCTTTATGCAGGCGAATTGCTGATCTACTCCACTCTCCCCAGCATTTCCTCCAGTCTTTCTATGCACTCCATCATCGCTCTGTCCGTATGATAAATACATTTCCACTGATTTCCCGTATCCGTGATGATGGGTGTCCCATCTGCTTTGAGAAGCTGCATGGATTCCCCTACATCCTTATTATAAAAATAAGTGTAGTCGAACTTCCAAAGATCCGTAAACGTCTGCAGAAAATCCGGTATCTCCGTCACCTGATAGGCATCCAGGAACCCGGTTAGGGCCTCAAAATTCTGCCACCACTCCTTGTCTGTCACAGCAACTCTTCCGTCATGATAGCCATCCCTGTAAATGCCTCCGTGTTCTCTGTCCCAGCCATTCTGCAGTGTATATTCCGCAAAACGTCTCGTCAGCTCTCTTGCCGGCGGATCGCCAAGCACTTTATAAGCCCTGTTGAGCAGCCATGTCATTTCAATATTATGGCCGTAAGAAGTGGTATCTCTGGGATTCCTGTTTGCATTCTCCGGCGCCCTGTCATAATTCCAGGTTCTGACTATTTCTCTGGCATCCTTTGGCTCAAAACAGTCTGTAAACTGATTTCTGCCGCACATAAAGCGATAGTCAACCATATGATCCAGAATGATATCAATGCACTCTCTCAGCCGCCTTGCATGTATTTCCTTGCGGGTACATTCATACAGCGTTGTCAGCGCTTCCATCATGTGCATGTGAATGTCAAGAGACTTCAGGTTTCCGCCCCTGTCAATCTCAGTCTCAGGCATCCAGTCCGCAGTCAGATTCTCATAATATCCTCCTCTGGCGGTATCGACACAGTATTTCATGAGCAGATCAAACGTATCTTCCGCATACTTTTCTGCCCGCTCGTCACCGGTTGCAAGTGCATACTCAGAAAGAGCGTAAATGGCAAATGTCTGGCCATACACCAGCTTTCCGGCATCCTGAATTGTTCCTTCCCTGTCAGTGTACCAGGCAAAGCCGCCGTTCTCCTTGTCCCAGAAGTTATCCATAAAGAACGAAGCCCCCTGCGCTGCCGCCTCCCGGCAGGCTTCTTTTAATCCCATTTTTTCCGCGAGGCCATTGCGCAGCAGCGCAGAAAATCCCCAGATCATGCGGGTCTGCGTCACAATCATCTTATCTGTCGGAGACATTACCTCCAGTTTTTCGGATGGTTTTCCGTCAGAATCAAAACAGACCAGGTAGCCTCCGTACGTTTTATCAATCCCATTTTTCAACCAGAAATGGACGCTTCTTTCCAGAAAAGACTCCATCTGGCTCTTCGCGTTCAGCAGTTCTGAATTTGATACCATTGCTTTTCCCCTTTGCTTTTCTCAGTCGACCATGATTCTTTCGAGTCTTTCCAGACACTCAAACATGGATCTCCCGGTATGATAAATTCCCTTCCAAAGATTTCCTATGGTTCCGTCAATGACCTTGCCGTCCTCTGTTACCAGCTGACACCATTCCCCGACCTCATGATTAATCATGTGGTCATAACAAAATGACCATGTCTTTTCAAACGCATCAAGATACTTGTCTTCTCCAAGCTTTTCGTAGCAGTCCAGCAGTCCGATCAGCGCTTCACAGTTCTCCCACCATTCTTTTTCCAGCTTTGTGGCTTTACCGGTATAAGGGCCGGCATAATAGAACCCGCCGTACTTTTCATCCATCCCATAGGTCAGTGCATGCTCGGACAGTGCCCTTGTGACATAATCATACGCATTTGCTTCCTTCTCCAGCACCTGTGCCGCCCGGTTCAGCAGCCAGATCAGTTCCAGATTGTGCCCATAGAAGGTGGTATCCACCGGATCTGCAGCTTCCGAGGTTCCCTCTCTGTCCTGGGTCCAGGTTCTGGGAATGCTGATGGCCGGACGTCTCTTCAAATCCGGTCCCAGTTGGTCAAAACCGCAGCCGATCTCCAGATCCGTCATATTCCGGAGGACAAAATCTATGATTTCCTGCAGCTTTCTTCTGTGAATCTCCTTGCGGGTGCATTCAGCCAGAGTGGTAAAGGCTTCCAGAAGATGCATGTGAATGTTCAGTGACTTGATATCTCCCGCCCCTTTTCCGAAAGGCGTTCGCGTCCAGTCGCGTTCAAAGTTTTCATAGTATCCGCCGTATTCTGTATCAGCGGCATAAATCTGAAGCAGATCAAAAGTCTTTGCAGCATACTCTTCCGCTCGTTTATCACCGGTATCCAACGCATATCTGCTGAGAGCATAGATGGCAAAACTCTGCCCGTACACCAGCTTTGCGCCATCCAGCATGTTTCCCTTTTCATCTGTCAGCCAGTACCATCCGCCATACTCTTTATCCCAGAAATGATCAATGTAAAAATCTACTCCTTGTCTGGCAAAATCCAGCATTTCCTCACTATGATATGCTTTTCCGAAAAGGGAGAATCCCCAAATCATTCTGGTCTGTGTTACAGTATGTTTTTCATTTTCCGGCATTTTTTTTCCGTTCAGATCGTAGCAGAGCTTATATCCGCCGTTGATCTCATCGATTCCGTTCTGTTTCCAGAACGGGATAATGCCGTTCTCGAGATGGTCTTTCATCTGTTTATGAATCTGTTGTAACCCCGTCTGCACCGTTCTCCCTTTCTCTGTTTACTTTTTCGGTCTCCGCAGCGAACCTGTAAAATTCTTATCAAATGCCACAGCAATCAGCAGTACAAAACACTTTGCAATCATCTGATAATAATCGCTTAGCCCCATAATCAGAAGGCCATTGGACAATAACCCCATCGTCAGAACGCCGCACACTGTCCCTCTCAGTTTTCCGCTGCCGCCGCTGATACTGACACCACCCAATACGACAGCAGTAATTATATCCATCTCATATCCGTCGCCAAGAGATGCAGATGCCGACCCCAGTCTTGCAAGGAGGATCAGGCCGGCGATCCCGGCAAACAATCCGTTAAGGGTATATGCCAGCATGAGTGTATGCTCAACATGGATCCCGCACAGTCTTGCCGCTTCTGCGTTGCCACCCAGCGCATACAAATAAGTCCCATGCGGTGTCTGCGTTAAAATCCAGTATGCAATCAGAACAAAGATCACCGCAAAAACAACAGGCAGCGGAACCGGGCCAAGAAATCCCTGTCCCAGTATCTTGTATCCCGGATTAAATCCGTAGATGGATATGCCCTTGGTTATGACATAACAAAACCCTCTCCCGCCCGTCATGGTAGCCAAAGTAGCGACCATAGGCGGAACATGAAGTCTTGCAATGACAAATCCATTAAACAAGCCATATAAAATTGCAATTCCCAGGCAAATAACAGATGTCAGTACAGGGTGCAGTTCAGTATTGACCATCAGCCAGGCGTTTGCGGCCCCGATCACGCCAATCACCGATCCCATAGACAAATCAATGCCGCCCGTCAGTATGGCCATCATCATACCCATGGCGCATATGCAGATAATTGACTGCTGTCGGAAAACGTTCAAAAAATTACTGACGGACAAAAATCCTTTTCCAAAGACAGAAAAGAAGAGGATCGTCACAAATAAAATAATAAAAGATACATATTCTTTTATGTTAAATGCTTTCTTCTCCATTTTGCTCTCCGATTCTATGAAATATCTGACGCGTTCCTCATGATAACTTCCTGATCAAACTTTGAAGGGTCTTCCAATGTCCCTGTCAAACGTCCTTCTGCCAAAACGATAATCCTGTCCGACATACCGATCAGTTCAGGCATATCAGACGAAACCATGATGATGGATTTTCCTGCTTTCTTCAGATCATTCATCAGCATATAAATCTCATATTTGGCTCCGACATCAATCCCTCTTGTCGGTTCGTCAAACAAAATTATATCGGCATTGGATAAAAGCCATCTGCCTATGATTACTTTCTGCTGATTACCCCCGCTGAGCAGAGAAACGATCTGTTTTGCCGAGGGTGTTTTGATTTTTAATCTTTCAATTATCCCTCTCACTTCCCCGTCAATACCGTTTTTATCCAGAAAAATACCTTTTCTTCGCTGCTTCAAAGTTGCAATAACCGCGTTATCCGAAACAGACAGATTAAGCAAAAGGCCCTGACCCTTCCGATCTTCTGTCACCAGAACAATACCGTTCTGAATGGCGTCGCCGGTAGACCGGATCGACAATTCTTTACCGTTTTTTATTATTTTTCCCTCATAAGGATCTGCGCCAAAGATAGCCCGCAGAGTTTCTGTCCGTCCTGCTCCTACCAGGCCGCCGATGCCCAGTATCTCCCCTCTTCTGAGAGAAAACGAAATCCCTTTGATTTTGTCCGTTCTTAGCGTTTCAATGCGAAGTACTTCTTCACTGTTTTCCGGAACCGATATTCTTTCCGGATATTGGTTATTAATCTCCCGGCCGACCATCAGCCTGACAAGCTCATTTTTATCCGTATCCTCTACTTTCAGATCCCGGATAAATTTACCGTCCCGAAAGACAGTACAGGTATCACAAATCTCGAATATCTCTTCCAGACGGTGTGAGATATAAATGATCGACATTCCCTGATTTTTCAGACGCTTCATGGTCTTGAACAGAATCTGAACTTCATGGTCTGTCAGCGGGCCGGTTGGCTCATCCATAATCAGGATTTTCGGATTATTGAGCAAGGCTCTTGCAATTTCAACCATCTGGCGATATGCCATCGTCAGATTCTTTACCTGCATAAGCGGACTCATCTCAATTCCGAGTGAATCTGTAATTTCCCGGGATTTTTCAATCATTTCCCGCTTATCCAGTTTGCCTTTTCCCCAGATTTCCTTTCCCAGAAAAATATTCTCATAAACCGACAGTTCCGGGACTATATTCAGTTCCTGATAAATCATGCTGATCCCAAGTTCCTTAGCCTGATCAATCAAAAAACCCGGATAGCTCTTTCCGTCATAAATGATCTCGCCCTCGTCCAGATGGTTTACACCCGTTAAAACTTTCATAAGGGTGGATTTACCTGCTCCGTTTTCACCAAGCAGCGCATGGATTTCTCCCTGTTCCAGAGAAAACCGGGCATGATCCAGCGCAAGCACTCCGGGAAAAGAAACTGTGATGTTTTTCATTTCAAGGATCTTGTCACCCATTCCACATCTCCTGTAAGTGGAATGCCCCACCGTAAGCAGCGGGGCATTCTAAGTGAATTTCGCCTAAAGTAAATGTGATGTTTTCTTTATTCGAAATATTCGTCAATGTTATCCCAGGTAACAGCTTTTGCGGGAATAATGACCTGCTCGGTAAATTCTTCCCCGTTAAACAATGCTTCAACAACCTCTACGTCTCTTTCACCATGCTCAAACGGCGTGATATCAACGGTGGCACGATAAGCGCCTTCACCAGTATCTTTTTCCTCTTTGATCTCATCAAGTGCCTGCTGAACTGCATTTACAGCGCCAAAAGCCATCTTTGTCAGATCTTTTCCTGCAGCCTTTGCTGCTTCATAAGCGCCCAGAATTCCATCATCATTTGATCCCATGATAATGTTGATATCGGGATTTGACTGAAGAATGGCTTCCATGTTATTCATACCATCATCAGAATCAACGCCGCCAATGGTTCCGGGTTCATTGATCCAACTGATTTCACCATTCGTGTATTCCTTTTCAAAGCTTTCACGCATACCCTGCTCACGGATCATAACATTGGGGTCATTGATGGTTCCAAAAGTAACGCCGATCAGATCTCCTTCCAGGTTCTCCTGAGACCACTGTCCGATTGCGGTACCGACTGCTTCACCCATTTCATACTCTCCGGCACTGACAAAGGCGTCGGCCCCCTCAATTTCCGTAGAAGTACCAATTACCTTGATACCTGCTTCTTTTGCCTGTTTTACTACGTCAACTACAGCTGCGGAATCAACAGCAGAAATGATGATGGCATCATATTTCTGTTCAATAAAATCTTCAATCGCGGCAAGCTGTTTGCCGGCATCCATTGCCGGATCCTGAATAGTGCATTCCCATCCGCGCTCTTCGCATCCCTTCTGAATTCCCTGAGAAACCTCCGTGAAGTACGGCGAAGAAAGCGCCATGGTTGTGTATGCAATCCTCTTTGCTTCTTCAGCAGAAACCATGCAACTCAGCATGGCAGCTCCTGCCAGACCTAAAATGACAGCTGTTGATTTGATCTTCATCTTTCTCCTCCTTGTCTTTTCTTGAATACTCATGACTACACCGACTCTTTGATCCGAAACATACGACTTTTCACGACCGTTTCTGGCGAAGAGCGCCTGTTCCATATTAATTATTAAAACGTTTTATATGCCATATTCAGAACGGTTTTCCATGATATATTGCGGTAAATTAGATGTTCTTAGAATAAGATATTTAAAACGCTTTAATTACTGCCGATTATACTATCCGTATCAAATCTTGTCAACCAGTTATTTGAATAGTTGTCTTTTCAAAACAGTCAATTCAGGTTATGATAAACAGGAATGATAACAAAGGAGCACCATCAATATGAACGTGACGATTAAAGATGTGGCAAAACTTGCGGGTACATCCACAGCAACAGTCTCCCTGGTATTGAATGACCGGCCGGGTGTAAAAGAGGAAACGCGCAAAAAGGTTCGCGAAGCGGTTGAGCTGATTGGCTACAGACCAAACTTCAGCGCCAGAAACCTGGCAATACAGAAAACCAATACGCTTGCGCTTATTGTTACTGACATAAAAAACCCTTTTTTCACCTCTCTTGTGTTTGAAATGCAGCAGGAAGCCGATGCCAGGGGATATGTTCTGCTGCTTGGCATTTCCAACAATGAAATAGAAAGAGAAAAAAAACTGGTGAGAATGATGGCGGAAAGAGGTGTTGACGGCATTCTGCTGGTCCCCTGCCGTTATGATCAGAGTACGTCCTCCGGGCTTGAGCATCTTTATGAGGTAAAGCGGGCCAAAATGCCCATTGTATTTATCACTGACAAATACCCAACCTGTCCCGGAAACTGTGTCATGACAGATCTGGAACAGGCCAATTTTGAGCTGACCAGTTATCTGCTGAAAAGAAAGCACGAAAGAATTGTTTTGTTCTGTGACGGATACGGACCTTATTATTCCAGTCAGAGAATAGATGGGTACAAGCGTGCTTTTAAAAAGTACGGAAAAACTTTCGACCATAACTGGATTGTAAATGCCGGAACCGCAGATACAAAAACTGCCATCCGTTATACAAGAGACAGAATATTGTCTCTGAACCCTGATGCTATTATCTGTATCAATGCTACCAGCGCCCTGGGTGTCATGGCCGTGCTGAAAGAAGACGGAATCTCGGTACCGGACGATATTTCTGTTGCCTGTTTTGATGAACTGGAATATAACAATGTTCTTTATATGCCGTTAACGTATGCCTCCCAGAATCTCAAAGAAATGTGTGTCAAGTCCCTGGAAAGAATGGATGAACTGTTACAGGGAGATCCGAATGAAAAAGATATTCTGATACCAAGCAAGATATATGTCGGCAGTTCGACAGACTAATATTGGTACTGCTTAATACAATTCAAGAACGCCATCGGCGTTCTTGAATTAACAGTATCGATTATCAACTCAGGTCAAAACCGCTGAGGATCTTCTTAATAATTGAGCCAAAATCACAAAGCTTACATGTCCCGTCATTTGCCACAAGGATATTCTTGGGCTGTATATCCAAATGCAAAAGGCCCCGCCCCATGCATTCCTGTACCGCTTCGCATATGTCCAATGCAAGACTCAGAAACTGCCCGTATGTCAGGCCTGACCTTCTCCTTCCGGCTCCATCTGCGCGTCTTCGTTCTTCGTATCGCCGTTCTACGCATCTTCCTTCCCAATCTGCTGCGGGTGAAAAAAGATCAGATCTTTTATAAAAGGGCTTTTGAGGATACATCCCAGAACCCGCTATGGGAGTATATGCTGGAGTATTACTGCGCCCGTTACGCTGAAACTGCCAGGGAACGCCTGCAAACGAAGACCCTGGATGCACAGACGATCTTTGCCATCCGCCTGTACAGCTATGGCACTATAGCCATGTCCAGAGAGTGGCTGCTTTCGGATGATCCGGTATCCGCAGATGAGGAAGTCGAACGGATGCACGCGTCCATGCCGGAGCCGCTCCGGAAGATCTTTTTTCCAGAGTGACCTGCGAAACCCATGCGGCAGGGATATTTTTTGTGGTAAAATACAAGGAATGTAACCTATGTCCTTGCATTCTGTTTGTTCTGCAGGAGGCCGAAATGAATACCTTTCAACTAATCATCCGGACTTTTTCCATGCTCCCTGATTATTATCACAATCATATGCTGAGCTGCTGGATCGTGCTGGGGCTTAACCTGCTCGGACTCCTCGCAGGTTTTATAAACACGTTCCGGCGCGGCCGTGCCTTGAAGGCGCCGGTTTCTTTCGTGTATATCATTCTCCGGCTGCTTCTGCTTTCTGGTTCATTAATATTCGGTTTCATGCTGCTCCTGGCATCAGAGGTCGCTGAAGCAGCCCCGGAACATTTCAACATCGGCTTCTACCTTGAGGTCATTATTGCAAGCGCCATTATGCTTGTGATCCTGTATCGCAAAGTAAATGAAGAAGATCCCTCCGATGGTGAAACAGGTACTGCCGAATCCTTCATCATTGCTGCTGTCGTTGTCATCCTGTCTGTTATATTCATGATTTTCGGAAATGGCGTGTGCCGCTGGGGCTTTTCTCTGTTCGGAAAGAAGATCGGCGGGTGGTTCTTCGGTCTCTACGCCGGCTGGGCTGTGGGAATCATTTTTGATCTTCTGCGGGAATTAACCGATATGCTGGTATATTTTCTTGGAGATTCTCTGGACAGCTTACCGGCCAAAAGAAAGCCTGACCCGGCTATTCATGCCGGGGGTACAAAGCAGACTGGCGG
>CADBQK010000160.1 GCA_902796775.1 uncultured Lachnospiraceae bacterium | reverse complement strand
CTGTCCGATATATTCATCATCTTTCCGGCACCGCTTCTGTCGATCTTCAATGTCTGGCGGTCGATCTGAATATTTGACACCACCGGCACTTCTTTTAATAACACAAGAATCTTCATAAAAGGCCTCCTTTTTATAATGTATAGCAAAGTGGAAGCAGGTTGATATCTATCATACTGCTTCCGCCCTCTTACTACCAGTTATTCTACTTAAAGTAGAAATGCATATCCTCTGTTTTTGTCACGAGTCCGACCGAGGAAAGCGCACGTCCGATAATCGCCATGATCGCCTGCTTATGCTCGCTCATGCCTTTGGCAACCAGATACTCCTTAGACCTGGCATCCAGCATCCGAACACGCTCCTGTACACTGGCTATATCATACGGTCCATCATATGGTCCGCCATACTTCCCGCCAAAGAGTCTTGGTCCGTTCTCCGGCAGATAAAAATGCGGCATCACATTGGTGAAAATATAATCCGCATCCATCTGCAGGATCTCCATCACGATCTTTACCGGGCAGAGAGAACGCTTATCATGAAGGATCGCCAGAGATTTCAGCTTTACCGGCCCGATCACAGTAGAAAGGGCCTGTTCTACCGGCGGTATCGCTTCTTTCTGATGGCGCTCTACTACACCGCTGATCATTTCGATTTTTTTGTCATCCGGAATCTTTTTTAACAATCCTCTGGCAAAGCCGGGGATCTTCGCTCCGCCCAGCTCTTCGGGGTGTTTCTTAACCTCCTCAAAAAAGCGGTCGATAAATCCATTGTAGTCGATCTCACTGACATCGGTTACGATCTTCAGCAAAATATTTCCTCCGTCCGTATCACAGGAATCAGCCATTCATCCTCCTGGCTCTCCGTTCTTACTGCGCTGTGCAGAGAAGACTCCGCCACCAGCTGTCCCTTACCTTTGATAAGAATAGGCATTGGACACTTTTGCATTATTGGACCTGAGTTTGACTGGTTCACGATAATATGCGATAACAGGTGTTCCTATCTCGACATTGTTAAAAAGCGTTTCTGCCGCTTTAAAGGGCAGATTGACACAGCCGTGGGAACCCCCGCCTTTGTAGATCGATCCGCCAAAATTGGAGCGCCAGCTGGCATCATGCAGCCCGACATTGTAAGCAAAAGGCATAAAGTAATCTACATCCGAAGCGTAATCTTCACCCTTCAGAGTTGTGTTTGTTTTCCGGTCAATAATCTTAAAAACCCCATCCGGAGAACCATTGCCAACATTGATGTTTCCGGATACGATATCTGCGTCTACGACCAGCTGTCCTTTTTTGTAATAATACATATGCTGATTGGTATAATCCAGTTCCACATAAGTATCACCGACATCATCCGAACCATTCTCAAACGCACGCTGCAGATAACAGGGCTCCCGCTTGATGCTTTTACCAGCCTTCACATCTTCTGTCAGCTGTTTTGCTTCTGCATCCTTGTCGATGATCCAGCCGTAATCGCCTCCGCCGATGGTGATCGTATCTCCCTTTGTTGTCTTAAACTGCCGTTCCTTTGCATAGGTATTGTAAGAGGAGGCCAGCTGCTGGACATATGCTGCAACAAGCTTTTCATTCACCGTTACAGACAGGTCATCCTCAATAGTGATCCATGTGATCATGGTACTGCCTTCCAGGATCCAGGTCGTTCCGGCCACTTCATAAGTTACGGTCATGGCCTTGTACTGGTCGGACAATTCCACCTTTTTGACAAGATCAGGATCATCTGAGCGGACCGCCGGCTGGATATAATCCGCATCTGTCAGCGTGAGAGAACCTTTCTTTTCCTCGATCGCCGCCTCAATATCCAGAATGATCTGCTCTTTCAGGGGCTTATTCCCTATTACTTCCGGTACGATCTCAAGACCGGCCCCTGTGTCTTTCACATAGGCATCTTTCGGTTCAGTTATGTTTTCTTTTTTAAAACACTCCATCTTGCCGATCGTCTCAATGAGCTTTTCCTCATCATATCCGGCTGGAACCGGCACGGTATATTCCCGCTCCTCAAAAACATATTTCGGCCAGAGCAGCGTATCCTGATTCTCCAGCAGTGCAGCTACGCTCCCATCCGCTTCATAGTGATAATCAATCTGGGAGGCATTGATATATGCTACCCGTTCATCCCGGTCATGAACTGCCAGGATATAGGCATTACAGCCGGCTGCAATACCCTCCTCCACGTTCTCAGCTGTCGACAAAGAAGCATCTTTCCCGTTCACACTTGTCCCGGGATAAAAATGAGACTCAAAGTAGTGCGCCACTGCCAGATATCCGCCCGCCAGGGCAATCAAAAGCAGTACGAAGATCGTCAGGCCGATCACAGCACCACTGCCCTTCCTGCTATTCCTCTTCGCAGCCAATCCATCACCTCTCATCCTTATTTCATTCCAAAACCCCTAAATACATACAGAAATATTATGATGAAAGCGTCAAAAGATAATTTGCCGCTTCCTGATAAGACAGATTGCTGAGTCGCGCGCGCACCGCGTCCGCAAGCTCCTCGCGCACCGCGCACGGGAATGCTGAGCCGCGTGCGCACCGCGCGCGGAAATGCTCAGCCGCGCCCGCAATCCTCCAAACTTCGCGCCTGCCTGTTCCCCGGCAAGATCTATATTACTTCCTCCTGGAATAAACGGCCAGCGCTATAATGATCACAGCTACAACAGCTGCGATAACGCCAAACCTTGGCAGCATTTCGGGCAGTGTACCCGCGTACCTCGTCACAGCAGATGCTGCTGTTATGATATGCATATCTTCCACCTTTCATCTGCAAGGAACTCCCTGCAGGTTTCTTCCATAAATTCTTCCAGTTCCTCCAGACAAAAGACCTTCAGATCCTCTTCATCTCCTCTGTGACATCTGCCCCGCAGTTTTATCAGTTCATTGCAGATCAGAGCCATATCTGTAAGGCACACCTCGTCCATATCAAAAGTCCGGACCTCTTCCCAGACCGGAGGACTGATCTTATATTTATCCATAAAATAGGCATTCATCTTTGTATAGTCGCCATAATAGTACTTTTCTGAAAAAAAATCGGCAACCGGCACTGTCGTACCCAGCCGGTTTACAAATACCCGGCTTATCTCACTGCTTTTTTCCCGCTGCCGGCCCTCTGCATCCTGAAACGAGATGATCCTCGGCCAGAAGCGTTCAACATACAAGGCATCCAGAAACAAATGGGACAGATATCCCAGAAGAACCGGCTCGTCCAGCTTATTACCGTATTTGCCCAGAAAGATAGAAAGATCCGGTGCCTTGGCAATTTTGTCCAGATCTGCCGGATTCCAGAAATGGGAGATCTCCTTCTCCGCCTTCAGCCTGGTATCCGGCAGCAGATTGCCGGTTACAAAAGCTTCCCGCCAGGCGGCAGGCAGATCATATGCTGTCCCCAGAATATCCAGGATCCGGTACGCCTGCGCGATGTGGATCACATAACCCGGCATATCCTCCCCTCCTCCTTCACTGTATGCGGAAAGATCAAAATCTCTCTTATAACATCCGGCCTCTCCCGGTCCATCCAGGACCAGCCAGCTGTTTTAT
>CADBQK010000159.1 GCA_902796775.1 uncultured Lachnospiraceae bacterium | reverse complement strand
CACCTGGGTCGATTTTGGAGACAGTTATCTTCCAAGTGAATTGAATGCGGCATATCTGTGGGCTCAGCTGGAAGTTGCCGATGAAATAAATACGGAAAGACTGAGGATCTGGGATACTTATAACAATGCATTTGAAGATCTGGAAAAAGCCGGTAAGATCAAAAGGCCTTTTGTTCCTGAGGATTGTATTCACAATGCGCATATGTATTACATTAAAACGAAAGATCTCCAAGAGCGTACGGCTTTTATCGATTTCATGAAAGCTAATGGAATAATGTGCGTATTCCATTATGTGCCCTTGCATTCAGCCCCTGCAGGCTATAAGTACGGGAGATTTGACGGGGAAGATGAGTATACGACAAAAGAGAGTGAAAGACTGGTACGTCTTCCGATGTATTACGGTCTTACAGAAGAAGATCAGGCAAAAGTGATATCAAAGGTCATGGAATTTTATGAAAATCATTGACGCCATCTGGGAAAAACGCAATCTGGGAATTACATGTGAAGAACTGACCCTATCGGATGAGGATGAATATGCTGCCCTTGCTAATGGCTTAAATCAGTTGCAGGCAGAATACCAGATAGTAAAGGTTCCGGCGGGGAAATTTACTCTGTATACCGAATTGGCCAGGATGGGCTTTTCTTTTGCGGAGAATCTGTTTACATTAAAAAGAGAGCTCAAAAATACAGAATCCGGCAGCAAACAAATGAAGGCCCTGGCAGCTTTTGAAATTTGTGAGATCACAGATGAGAAAAAACGAAGTAATCTTCTGGAGAGAATAGAGAGAGAAAAAATATTCAGAACGGACAGAATAGCGTTGGATCCTTTTTTTGGAGAAGAAGCTTCAGGCCGGAGATACAGATTGTGGGCGGAAGATTTACTGAAATCAGATGCGAAGCTGTTAAGTGTAACAACAGATAATAAAGATATAGGTTTTTCGGTTTTAAATCATTGTTCGGAAAGAATAACAGATCAGGCACTCGTAGGCTTGTTTCCTGAATTCCAAGGAAAAGGACTGGGCTGCTGCGCAATAATGGCGGCGGTTATGGAGTCAAAAAAGCTGGGAGCAGAATATATACAGACAAGGGTTTCCAGCAATAATATCCCTTCATTGAAAACACATTTGAAGGCCGGATATGTTGTTCAAGACTCCAACAGTATATTTATAAAACATAAGAATCAATAATCATTATTTCGGATTTGGGCCAATAAAGCAGACGCGAAAACAGAGAGCGAAAAATGAAAGCATAATCGGATATTATTAAATCAGAATAATACTAAGGTGTTTTTCTTAAACAGTATGATAAGGGAGAAAAAAGTGGTAAAAGCGGGAAAAACCGAGAGCTTTTTTAAATTATGTTTTATCCTTCTAACCGGAATCATAATATGGGCGAAATTTTACTATATAAGCAAAGATCTGCCTGACAGATATTCAGTAATATTCCTGTTTCTATTACTACTTGTGTGCTTTGCCTCATTCTGTTACAGGAACAAAATGTATGACAGAATATCCGTCAGGAGTTTCTTTTGGGATAAAGTATCATACAATGCAATGATATTTATTATTATTGCGGTTTCTCTCATCACAAAATTGCTGGCGATTGTCGTTTTTAAAATAGATTCCATTAATAATCATCCGGATATCAATATATATGTGACATCGGCAAATGAATTGGGGACGACCGGATTTGTTCAAACAAATGTGTCATATTTATTTGATTTTTCTTATTTATTTTGGTTCAGCGCTTTTCTCTCTCCGGTTGCTGCTATCTTTGGAGTGTCTCAGAGTGCCTTTTCCATTTATCTCAGTTTAGTTTTAACAATATCTTCTGTTTTGTTATTTTCAGCGGCTGCAGAACAGATAGGGAAAAACAACGCTTTTCTTGCGGTTGTTGTTTATAATCTGCTTCCGGGCACGTTTTTGCTCCCTCAATATGTAACTCATGAGATTTCCCTCATTTTTTTTGAAAGCATTGCCATATGGCTATATTTCAGGTGTCTTCCAAAATGTAAAGAGCAAAGCGTTAGGGCAATTGTGTTTTTACTGTTCTCCTTTAATCTCCTGTTTGCGACCTTAGTTAATACTGCCGGACTTATAATGTGCATAGCTTTTGGAATCATATTCTTCGTCAAAATGCTGGATAATTTGAAAAGCTCAGGAAACAAGAACCGTGGCAGGGAGATTGGTTTATTTGCAATCCAGATAGTTATTGTTGCTGTTTTTCTGATCGGGGGAAGAGCAGTCGCGGATAAGATTCAGGACAGTCACAGCGCAGGAGAGAAAAGCAACGCGCTCAACAAGATTCAATGGATCTTATATGTAGGCGGCAGCTATGAACATGGCGGTTTGTGGAATAACGAGGATCAGAATGAATATAATTCTTATTATTATCAGGGGCTTACGCCGGAGGAAATAAAAACCGCGCATAATAATTTGGTCAGAACAAGGTATGCGGAGCTGTTTGGTAACCCTAAAAACCTATTGTATTTATTTAAAAGAAAAATAGATACTATGTGGGGAGTATACAAGTATACGATAGAAAGTACTCGGAGCAGAATAACGAGAGCGAATCTAAGGGAACTGTATGAGTCGCAGATATATTATATTTTTATAGGAATCGAATATGCAGTATCGCTATTAGCCGGGGTTGTTTGCTTTGCTGAATCAATATACCGAAGGCATGATAAGTCTGATTTTTGCCTTTTCACAGAGCTCCTGCTTTTAGGGACGACGGCAATGCTTTTAATAACTGAATGTCAAAGCAAATACACAACAGAGATACAGCCCGTATTTTGGCTTACATGCCTTGCTTTATGTACACGGAGAAATACTGTGAAATCGGTGGAATAAATAATGGAAAAACGAAACTGTTTTTTGGACTTCATATAATTTTACGCAGCGATCTTTATAGAGAAGAATAAAGTGCGGTACCTGATTTCAGGAAAAAATGCAATAAAATGAAAGGCACTTATACAATGATTGAAGCTATAAAGGCACCTCTTAGAAAAATATAT
>CADBQK010000158.1 GCA_902796775.1 uncultured Lachnospiraceae bacterium | reverse complement strand
TAACCAACGGGATTCAGTTTTTCCTCATCCTTCTTTCCCGGATGAAAGGTAATGTCAATTCCTTTCTCCGTAAAACAATACCGGGAAGACGGAAACCCCTTCCCCGATTCTCTGATCGCTGAGACCAGTTTCTTAACCCTGTAGTTCGAAGAACTGTAAGTGCTTGTCATCAGATATGCTCCGTAAGCAACAAGGGCAATTCCCCAGAATCGGTTGAAATAGAATGCGCCTGCCACAATTGCTGCCATACTCAGCAAATTCCGCGCAATGAAGTTTCTCGTGCAGAAAAGATCATACTGCATATGAGACAGCGCGATCAGGCTGTCCTCTGTATGGGTCATGGTCACTTCATATTTATTCACAGTGATTCCCCCCTGGGTGCAGCTGTGCTTTCACGAATGACCAGTCGGCTTCTGTACTCCAGTCTGGTGATCGGGTAATCAGTCGGTTTCAGATTTCGATTCTCCATTCTGTTCTTCAGCAGATGAAACGCGCTCGCTCCGTGGTCTTCTGTTGAATGATCCACCGTCGTAAGTCCGATCCGATGAAAGCCGGATGGAAAGACATTGTCAAAGCCGCACAGACTGTAATCCTCAGGGACCCGGAATCCCTTCTCGATCAGACCATCCAGTACCCCATATCCAACCATATCATTGATTGCAACAATCGCCGTAATCTTTGGATTCTGGACGCACTCATAGGCCAGTTCCCGCCCGGAAACCAGTTCAATCTCGGCGGATTGAATCTCCTTCTCATATCGGTTTTCCTTACAGTAGACGGTAACACTTCCTTCCGGACAAAGCCGCGAAAACGCTGCTTTCAGCCCATCGCATCTGCGGATGCGGGAAATGTGGTGATCATTCAGTGTTGTTGTAAGATAGGCAATGTGCTTATGCCCCAGCTCAATCAGGTATTCCGCGACCATCTCGCCTGCCTTGAAGTTGTTCACATCCACTGTGTCAATACCAAGGTCATTCACGATGTCGCCGACTGCTACTACCGGAGTATGCCGGTCGATCTCTCGTGCCCGCTCCGCCTGAAGCGGGTTCATCAGATAAATGATTCCCGATACACGCTGCTGTTCGAGCAGATTCAGAATTGACATCTCCACATGAGGATTCCAATACGTATTATAAATATGCGCAACATAACCGCTGGCCAGCGCAGCTCTGTCTATTCCCATCATGATGGTGGTATGATAGGCATTGTTAACAGACGGGCTGATCACCGCAATCTGTCGGATCCGGTTTCTTCTGGACGGCGGGTCATACTGCAGGCGTCTGGCGGTTTCCAGGACCCTGTTGACAAGTTCCGGGCTGAATCTGGACAGGTCTTTCCCATTCAGAATCATGGAGACGCTTGCGCTTGTAACCCCCGTTTCTTTTGCGATATCCCGTAATGTCGTTTTCTTCTCTATGGTACCTCACTCCCGGCGCAGAATTACAGCGCAATATTTTAATTAAATTTAATCAAATTATTAAGCATTTTTCAACTGACATAGTTAACAAAAAACGAAACTTAAAACTGTGTAAATAGCTGAAAATACTGTGTTTCCGTTGACTTCATTCACAGGATATGGTAGATTTTATTCGAAATATGCGTATGCTGCGCAAATATTTAAACATTCTTCAGCTGTATCTTCTGTCTGAAGAAAGAGAAAGGAAGGACTACATGAAAAAGTACCTTGCATTACTCCTCACAGTTGTGATGATCGTCGCTCTCTGCAGCGTCGGTGCTACTGCCTATGCAGATGACGATTATCACATCACACTCAAGCTCAGCCACGTTTTTGCCCCCACAGAGCAGCTCACTGTTGAAATGGAGCAGGTCGCTGCCCGTATTCTGGAGCGCACAAACGGCGCAGTTGAGATTCAGACCTATGGGTCCAGCCAGCTTGCTGTTTATAAGGACAATCTCCAGCAGGTTGTTGACGGCGCAAACTGGATCGCCTGCGAAGACCCCTCCTATCTGGCCGACTACAACATCAACTTCGAAGCCCTGATTGCTCCGATGCTCTATGCAAATCTTCAGGAGTACTCCTATGTCTGCCAGGCTGATGTCGTCAAAGCTCTCTGCCAGGATATTGAGGACAACTACGGCATCCATGTGCTCGCCCTTGACTTCAACGTCGGCCTTCGCTGCATGCAGACCAACAAGGTCATCGTCACTCCCGATGATATGAAGGGTATGAAGATCCGTGTTCCCAACAGCTCCATGTATATCAACTGCCTGACCGCGATGGGCGCCACCCCGGTTGCCATGCCTTTCGGTGAGACCATCTCCGCCGTTCAGCAGGGTGTTGTCGACGGACTGGAAGGCAACATGAACGCTTATTCCACCAACGGTTCTGCTGAGGTTGCCAAACAGATGTCTTTCACCAATCATCTGATCGGAACCTGCGGTGCCTACATCAACATCGATGTCTGGAACTCCATCCCCGAGGAGTATCGTGACATCATCCAGGAAGAGTTCACCTACGGCGCTGCCGAG
>CADBQK010000157.1 GCA_902796775.1 uncultured Lachnospiraceae bacterium | reverse complement strand
TGAAGCAGCGTCACTATATTTCTGCGGCACTCCTCAGCTGATGATCCATGAACTATTAGCTGTCCGATTCTGTCTCTCCCGGAAGCAAATCTACGGATATGTTCTCCTGGTTCAACATTAAAAGAGAGGTCATCTACTTGCTCTGGAAGCGGCCTGGGAATATGGATTTCTTCAAGGATACCTTCTCTGTCTGATCCGATCAGCCATGTCGCATTGGGCGTCATAGCGCCTGACTGGAACATCTCTGAAACATCCTCACCCAGCGCGCACCTGACAATTGCCTCAAAATAATCTATACCATAATAAATGCCGACCATATCAGTGATTGCTGTGGCACCGGCTCTTGGCGTTGCTTCAATGATCCAAATCTCTCCATCTGCCAGCATGCAGTCCATGTCAAGGGCGCAGTTATCGAATTCCAGTGCCTCGCATACCTGAGCGGTAAAAGCTCTGATCCTGTCCTGCAATTCATCCGCGCGTTCCCAAGGTACGTGATGTCCCTGCGGAAACGGGGGGTTCCCATCATGAAGATCATTTCCAAGAGGCAGTACATAGACGAGTTTACCTCTGTTCATCATAGCTTCCACACCAAACATAACGCCTGTGAGAAACTTTTCTACCAGACAGTACTTCTTCCCGGTCTGTTCCATCACCTCAGGGTAGTGTTCAAGAGCTTCCTCCAGTGTATCCGCCCGATATACGCCCCGGCTCCCCATCAGATCCACTGCTTTCAGCATAACCGGAAATCCGATCTCATCACATGCACTGATCAGATCCTCCTTGCTCCGTATCTGTCTGAATGGAGCGGTCCTCACTCCCGCTCTCTCATATAACTGCTTCTGAAGATACTTGTCACAGGCTGCCCAGGCGCCTGTACCTGGTCCCGGGAGCGACAATTCTGAACAGAGGTATCCCATGGTCCTTGTTCCGACATCCATACAGCAGGTCGTTACTCCATCAATCACAGTTCCCCTCACAGCAGACAATACTTCTTCAGGTTTTGTGATATCGCAGTACAGCACCTCATCCGCACAGGGGATGCCGGCATATGGTCCGGGTATCGTAGCAGCTATAGTCCTGACCCCGAGTTTTCGCGCCGCCCTGAACAGCGGAATCTGAGAATAACTGGCTCCGAGAACCAGCAGTGTTTTTTTCACCGGTAAACTCCTCCTGACTGACAGGGATATTTCTCTGCCCTGTATCTTCCTGTGATTATAAAATTGCAGTATCTGTTTGTCAAAGAATCATTGCATTTTCAAGAAAAGCGAGTATGATAGTAATGTTGTGTCTGCCACGGAAAACCCGTGAATAAACTGTAATTAAGAAGGTTAATTCAATGAAAAAAGTCGCAATTCTGCAATCCAATTATATCCCGTGGAAGGGATACTTTGACATCATCAATTCCGTCGATGAATTTATCCTCTATGATGACATGCAGTATACACGAAGAGACTGGAGAAACCGCAACCAGATCAAGACTGCCAATGGTCTGTTATGGCTCACGATCCCTGTAGACTCCAAGGGGAAATTCTTCCAGAAAATAAATGAGACAAAGGTTACCGGCCATAAATGGCCATCCGACCATCTGCGTGCTATCCAGCTGTGCTACGCGCATGCTCCTTTCTTCAAAGATTATGAGCCTGTGCTGGAGGAACTGTACAGTAAAGCTGAGCAGATGGACTATCTGAGTGACATTAACCGGATGTTCCTTGAAACAATATGCAGGATTCTCGGTATCGGAACAAAGATTACCACTTCCTCCGACTACCCTCTGGCGGAAGGCAAGACTGAGAGACTTGCTGAGTTGGTCAAGTCAGCAGGAGGTTCATGGTATCTGTCCGGACCTGCAGCAAAAGACTACATAGAAGATGATGTATTTGAGAAAGCAGGCGTTGAGCTTGCCTATATGAGTTATGAAGGGTACCCTGAGTATCCGCAGCTTCACGGCGATTTTATACACAATGTAAGCATACTCGATCTGCTCTTTATGACAGGTCCGGATGCCCCAAAATACATGCTCAGTTTCCGGAATTGATATTCTTGCCGGAGACGATCTGATACATCATCGTATCCTCATCAAACTTACCGGCTTCAATCGCCTGGGCTTCCATATCATAATACTCGCGGATATAATTCAGAGTCAGGTTGATATCATTGTCGATCAGATACACCTTGCTGTTATCAATGCAGTCTCTGTATGGATTCGTAAGCCCATATTGTTTCAATGTTGCAAGATAAGGCTTACTGCCAGCAGGCCATCC
>CADBQK010000156.1 GCA_902796775.1 uncultured Lachnospiraceae bacterium | reverse complement strand
TCACGGCGGTGAATCGGAACCGCGGAACAGTAACCTGATGAAAATGTTTAATCTGATTGGTTACGGTGAGAGGGCTGGAAGCGGAGTGCCGGATATCTTTGCTGTATGGCAGGATGCCGGATACAAGGAACCGACTGTGGAGGAACAGTTTGGCAACGGGCAGCCAAACCGGATGATTGTGACACTGCCAATGGTCGGAAAAGAGCCTGACTTTTCTGAAAAAAGTCAGGCAAAAAGTCAGGCAAAAAAGGCAGTTGAAATAAAAGAAAGAACCAGAGCAATTATTGAATTGATTCAAGGCAACCCGGAAATCACAACGCCTGGTATTGCGGCTGCTTTAGGAATTACAGAGAGAAAAATCAGAACGGTTATAGACCATATGAAAGAGAATCATTGGGTTCACTTCGAAAGATCTGGAAGCGGTGGCAAATGGGTTATTGATCGACTGCCAGAGTGAGCTAGAGTAGACAGTTAAGAACCGATTAGTATTTGGAGAAATTACTGGTTTATATATGCATGTATAAATAACTCCTGCCCGGATGCCAGGGCGGCTCGGTCTCCAATGGCAGTAAAAGAAAGTGTTGTATTTGATTCCAGACGTGTTAAAATGTGGACAGTCAATAATGAAATAACCAATATCAGAAAAAGATCAGCTGAATCAAAAACACTTTGGTCAGAATAAAAATTCTCCGGGAGAAAACTATGCAACGAGAAGAAGATACCGCAAGAACACAGGAAGAGCTGTTTGTGAAAGAACCTTGGATTGTGGATGAGTCCTATGAATGGTACAGCGAGACACTGAAACCGGATCCGGAGCCTGAGAAGGACAATATACGGATCTGGGTACCGCTGGATCTGAATCATGCAGCGATTCTGCGTCGGCTGAGGTTTATTCTCGATCGGTACGGAGAGATTACGTGGAGAAATGAATCGGATGTATTCGGCGACGTTGCCAGGCTGACGTATCAGATTGAAAAATACGATCAGATTAATCTGGCAAGAGATCCTGAAAAGAAGGCAGAGAAAGGGGAACACAGTAAAGCAGGATTGGAACTGGTGAAGGAGTTTATTAATATTCTGGAAGGGCTGGAAACCTGCTGTGATTTCCCGGATGATATCATTAGCAGCTTGAAAGCGGAGTTCTTTGAGAATTGAATAGGCAAACAGTGTAAAGATGATTTGACTTGTATGATTCCGAATGAAAAATGCAGAATATATTTGGCGGATTGTATGCTGGAAGTGAAAAGGAGGAATAGATCGTGAAATTCTATAAGCTTGAAAACCAGGTGATTCTTTCGGACAAAGAGCTTTCTGTCGGGACGCTGCTGACGCCGAATACCACGGATGCGGCCGGTGAAAAGCATGTGCCGGTGATTACGGTAAGTGAAAATGCTTTTACTATGGTTATGGGCTGGATAATTTGATTCTTTTGTTGACACAAAGGCGAGAAAGAATATAATGAAAATATACGTTTCACTTTTGGTGAATCGTATAATGCGGCGCTAGCTTAATGGATAGAGCATCCCTCTCGTGAAGGGACAGATAGGGGTTCAAATCCCCTGCGCAGAGATCTCCACCAAATGGTGTTTAAGCCTTAGTTATTGCTAAGGCGTTTATTGTAATTACCAAATGGGAGAATTAAGTATGATTCAGCGTATTGAGATAGAAAACTATAAAGCCTTTAAAAAGTTAAATATGGACGACTTGCGGAGGATTACCCTTATTTCTGGGAAAAACAATATTGGGAAAAGCACGCTGTTGGAAGCGATATTTCTACATATTGATCACAATGCTGCGGATTCGTTCATAAAAGTAAATGGGTTTCGCGGAGTGAATGCAACCGGGGCGCTATCAGTCTGGACTCCTCTCTTTTATCGAATGGATACATCTAAGACGATTAAAATAGCTGTTCAGGATGAGGAGGGCACTGCTGTTCTTGCATACAGCAGAGACGACCACTATCGTCCGGAAAAGGCGGAAGGCGTTTCAGAAGACATCGTACGGGAATTCCATAATGCAAGCATGGGTTCATACTCAATAAAATATTCTTTTGAAAAAGGCGATTTCGTAGAAGATGGTCATTTTCTGCTGAACGGAAACGATTTTTGGCGTCAGTTTAAATCGAACCGCAAAGATAACGGAACAATGGCAGCTTGGCCGACCAAATATTTTAATGCTGCATTTGCCAGAATGGATGACAGTTTGATGAATGGAATCGGAAAACTGGAGCTGGAAGGAAAAAAGAATGAAATCATTGATATTCTAAAAATAATGGATCCGGATGTAAAAGATATCGT
>CADBQK010000155.1 GCA_902796775.1 uncultured Lachnospiraceae bacterium | reverse complement strand
TTTGCATTTGCCATCTTCTGGAGCATGGGGCATATGTATACCACGATCATGGCGGGAGCGGACAACACCTCCGGCAACCGTTTCGCCGGCTGGTTCCCGATCGTACTGATCCTCATGTATCTTCTGACGGCGGCGGTCCTGCTCGCCATTATCGCGCTGGCCTTGATCACCTTGTACTATCAGCTGTCCGAAATGGCCAATGTTTACATCTCTTATATTACGGCGCTGGCGGGGGGCTGATTGTCAGTTAAAGACAAAGTCATCTATAGGAATTCTGAGAATGTTTTTTACAAGTTGGGGATGGTCAAGTATGCTTCTTGACCATCCCCCTTTACAAATTTACAAGATGAGGAGCACTTTCAGACGTCAGATCATCCTCAGCATGATGTTCCTCTGGAGCGATCCAGAAGAATCGCGTAGAATCCCGGTTTTCCGATATCTTCCATGGTCTTGTCCCCCAGAATGCATACGCGGATATCGGTGCATTCGGGCATGATGGGCGTTGAGAACGGAATGCCATGGTCATAATCCGCTTCCAGAGCCGCCCGTTTAAACATGGCGACATCATCCAGGGAAAATGGCTGCGGCGCATGCCCGCCGTAGATCCGCTCCGGTGCCAGCGCAAGGATCTTATCCAATGTCCGGATATAGGTTTCCTTATCTGCGGCGTCTCTGCCAAAAAGCCACAGAAACATATTGGCCGCATCACCGGCATACAGCCAGTTTTCCTCTTCATAGAAAAATGAAATGCTGCCGCGGGTATGTCCGGGCGTGGAAACTGCCCGTACCGTTTTCCCGCCCAGATCAAATACCATTCCTTCCCGCAATGGACAGATATGCCCGACACCGCCTTCAGCGTACCGGTCCGGATCAAAATCCTCCGGCAGTCCGTTGAACTCCTGTCCGGTTTCCCAGTTTATCGTGTGCCGCGCAAGTTCTGCCGAATATTCCCGGTAGGATGCCTGATTGTGTCTCCGGAGCAGATCCATGTCATCCTCTGAAATATACACATTTTCCTCAAACCGGAAATTCCCGCAGGTATGATCTACGTGTCCGTGTGTGTTTACAATATACAACGGTTTATCCGTAACCTCACGGACAGCGCTGCGAAGATCCCCGAATCCGTATCCGGTGTCGATCAGCAGCGCATGATCCAATCCGATGAGCAGCTCCATGAACACATTTTCCGGGCTGGTAATGCGGTAAACATCCTGTTTTACTCTGGCCAGTTGATAGTACGGCATGATCATTGAACCTCTGCATCCTGTGCAAAAACAGTATCATAGATATATCCTGCAATTACCTGATTGCCTTCCGGGCCGGGATGCAGGCCGTCAGCAAACCATTCCGGATGTCCGTCTGTCAACGTATGAAGGTCGATGGTGGGGATATCCAGTTCCCCCGCGATCTCTTCGATCATCGGACAGACTTCCCCGTTCAGGACCTCCAGATCGACCCGGGAAGAAAGGTTGCGGGATCCTTCCTCCTTAAACACACAGGGCGGGATCATCGCGTAAACTCTGCTGCCTTCCAGGTTCTTATAAGACTGCAGGAAGGTTGTGTAATCCTGCCGGAACAGTTCCGGATCCCACCCGGCAAGTTCCATGCTGTCGTTGGATCCCAGCATCAGAATGTAATAGTCTGCATGACGGTCCAGGGATTCCTGATAAATATCCTGGTCCATATAGGAAAACCGTGCTCCGGACATCATCTGGGTTCCCGGCTGTCCGCAATTTTCCACCGTATAGTCCTCTCCAAGCAGTTCCCCCAGCATCTCCGGATATCCTGCCGCTGTAATGCTGTCGCCTACGCAGACAACTTTGATCTGTTCATCGGCAGACTCTCCTGCGGTCTCCGTCTCCGCTATTGTACTTCCGAGGGCATAGCCCCGGTTTTCCATCAGAAACTGATCCGCTTCCTCCGGCCATCTGGAACATTCCTCCGGAAGATTGGGGGCACCGACGCCGAATCCGTGTCCCACGCCTTCGATCACATGGAATAATGCAGGGATACCTCTTTCCTGCGCCATCTCATACATGGATCCGATCTCTTCCACACTGAAGATGGCGTCCTCCGATCCCACGCACAGATACAGGCATGGAATATGGGGATTGGCACTTTCCGGATCAATGGTGCCGCCATAGATCAGCATTGCCGTATCCAGATCACTGTTTACTTCATCAATGGCATCCGGAATGTATTCCGGATCATAAACGGTCGGATCCAGACTGCCGTAAAGATTGTTGATCATTCCGGCAATACACATGGATCCCGCTGACCATCCGACAGCTGCGATGCAGTCCTGTCCACCCCAGTTTTCCTGCTGCGCATGATACCGGACCATGCGGACTGCCCGCTGGGTATCCATATACATATCCTCCCAGGAATACGGCGCGATCCGATACTGCAGGACAAATACGTTATATCCCAGGTTATTGAATATCTCCACTGCAGGATAGGCTTCTCCGGCATTGCTGCGATTGGAGCCTGCTCCTCCGGAAATGGCGATGATATTGCCTTTCGCCTGGGAAGGATCCTCCAGCAGCCGTTTGATCAGGAACGGCACGAAGCCGACACCGTCAAGAGGAGCTGCATCCAGCTCTTCCTCAGTAATGCTCTCACCTTCCGGTGCAGGAATATTGTCCCTGTCCCATAGAAAGATCACCTGCTCTTCTACAGAGCCGTTCATGATAATGTTGTCCTGTGCCTCGATAAATTCCTGTTTCGCGCCTTCGGCTTTTTGTTTCAGATGTACATTTGCCTTATACAGTGTTTTAAAGGAATCCGCATCTGTCAGCAATTCCAGCGACTGAATAAACTTATAATTGCGAAGAGCCAGGGTGGAAAAATCTTCCTCTGCCATGTCTTCGGAAAGCTCCCACAGGTAATCCTTATAATCCGTGAAAGACTGCTGATCCGGCTGTGCACTGTCCTGTGCCCATACCGGAACAGCTAACCCCAGCAATAAAACCGCTATGATAACAAACGCTATGATCTTCTTCATCGATATCTCCTATTTCCCAAAAGGGAGCCACAGAAGATCTTCCATAGCTCCATCCAATCTGAATCTGTTACCTTGCGCTCCAGGGAATATCGCTTGCTACAGCATCATCCCAGATGTACTGCGCATCCAGTCCCATGAAACCGGTCAGATCATTTTCCACCATGACGATGCCGTCATCCACACTTCCTTCAACAGCCTGTGTCTCTCCAAAGGTGACAAAGGTGAAAAAGAAGCGGCTGTAATCATCATTGGTTGCAGCTGTGATCTGTGCATCACCAAATCCATAGGTTCCGTCAAAGACTTTGGTCTGCGTATATTCTGCCGGAATTTCCGCCAGCGGGATGCCCGCATTGGAATCGCCCTCGCTGTCTGCTGACTCGCCCTCTGCAGATTCGCCTTCCGGAGATTCGCCCTCTTCCGAGGCTCCTTCATCGGAGGGGGCTTCTTCTGCTGCTTCCGCATCTTCGGATGCAGATCCGCCGGAGCTCGACGGTGCCTGGCTGATCAGATCAAAGATCTCCTTGTCAAAGAAGTTGTATTTCATGCCGCTTTCTGCTGCGTCAAATACCATGGTCGCGCCGTTTTCCGGTGTGTAAGCTTCCCATTCCAGTTCTTCCGTGCTGGGACTACCGGTATAGGCAAAGGCTGCCAGGGCGGATGATACCAGATGTTCCATAATAAATGCGCCTTCCTCATCTCCGGCAATGAATTCCGGAATATCTTCTGCATTATCAAACCAGAAGGGGATGGAACTTGCCGTATGGATCGGAACGATCCCGCCATACATTGCGTAATCATAAGCCAGAAGGCTGTTGTAACAGGTGCCTCCATAGGACGCCATGGCATCCAGCATACCGAAAGCGCCGAATCCTCCATAGCGGTCATTCAGATACAGACCGTCCTTCAGAGGATGATTGGGATAAGCTGCTGCAAATGCTTCCATGATCTGCGGGCCATACTCTTCACCCCATTTGGAAATATACTGCTGCTTCACGGTTTCATCATCCATATAAGCCAGCATCATATGCACATCATAATTAGGCGCATACGGAACCACTTCCGCATAGTTCGTGGAAAACTCACCCATCACATTGGACGCGATAAACGGAATATCCGCAGAGATCTCATAACTTCCGGTGGGGATATAATCGCCATCCACTACAGGACCATAGGAAACTCCTGCTGCCGTTGCGGCTTCAAGAAGCTTTTCATACGGGAGCTCTACCAGTGCCTGGATGATCTCTTCGTCAGAACCTTCCAGCCCCAGGTATTCCACAACCTTTGCCGTGTCTGCCTGGGCATCTTCCGTCGTCCGGGTGATCTGCGCAGTTCCTCCGGAAAGGGCAACAGCTTTCTGGAACAGTCCTTTTGCAGACGGAGTGCTCATCAGAGTGGTCACTTTTCCACCGCCACCGGACTGACCTATGATGGTTACATTCGAAGGATCGCCGCCAAAAGCTGCGATATTATCCTGCACCCAGCGCAGGGAAAGCTCCAGGTCCGTCTGTCCCAGATTGCCGGAGAGTTTATATTCGTCACCGTAAGCGGAAACATCCAGGTAACCAAGTGCGTTCAGACGCTGGTTAACACTGACAAATACCACATCGTAATCCCTGGCCATAGCCTCGCCGGAATAGAAATTGAACATCAGAGAAGAGCCGGCAGAATATCCGCCGCCATGGAACCAGACGATAACCGGGCGGGTGGCTTCCCCTCCCGTTTCCCGTGTCCATACATTCAGATTCAGGCAGGCGTTTTCGCTTTCTGTCAGGATCATATTGTACGGGAAACTGTTAAACAGGTCTCTGGCCGCTGTTGCATGGCTGAACTGCGGACAAACCTCTCCCATTACGTTGGCGCAGTACATGCCTTCCCAGGATGCGGGAACTGCCGGCTGAAAACGTTCTGCTGTTCCGTAGGGAATGGCAAAAAACGTATCCACGCCATCATAGCGATAGCCCATGACATCTCCGCCGGTGGTGCTGGCGAAAACGCCCGTCACGGCATCTGCTGCCTGTGCAGGAGCAGCCAGTGCAGAGCTTGCCGCAAATACCATAACCGCAGCCATTATCACTGCAAATATTTTTCCAATCTTTTTCATCATGTCCTCCTTTATTCGTTTGTGTTTTTGATTCTTAATGAAATATCCTGCTTTTTCAGAATAGCAAAACGAACATGGAATAGACATGTATTACGACAACCAAAAAACGATGTTTATTTACATCTCTTATCTTTTCTAGATAATTGTTTACAATTGATAGCTTTTTTGTTTGTGGATAATGCAGATAGACAGGATCTTCTTAAGCGAGCATACTTACATTTACAATGATCCATTATTATGCCACGCCAAAACTGATAAAATCTTTCAACCAGTCCCTGGCAGAGAAAGAAG
>CADBQK010000154.1 GCA_902796775.1 uncultured Lachnospiraceae bacterium | reverse complement strand
TTCGCCTTATGCGGCCAGATCCGAAGAGTCTTTGCCAGTTCCCTGCGTACACGCTCATCCGCTAAAACCACCGGCTCGCCTTCCATATGGATATCCAGCCATTCTCCTCTGCCATGGGACAGATCCTCTTTGGCTCTCTCCTCCCAGGGCAAAGATAGTTCGTGGATATCTGCCAGAGTAAAATCCGGGAACTGCTGCAGAAACCATGCAATACTTCCCTCATCTTCCAGCGGCGAGAAAGTGCATGTAGAGTATACAATGCGTCCGCCCGGTGCCAGCAGGATCGCCGCCTGTGCAAGCAGTTCTTTCTGGATCTCATGATAGTAAGCGGGGCCATTGCGTTTCCAGCTCTCGATCATAGCCGGTTCTTTGTGAAACATTCCTTCACCGGAGCAGGGGGCATCAATCAAAATGCGGTCAAAATAGCCGGGCAGCTGCTCGGCAAGCTTCGCGGGATATGCGCTCGTGACGATCGTATTCGTCATCCCCATCGTCTCAAGATTGTGTACAAGAGCCTTTGCACGGCTGCTGCTCACATCATTGGAGACAAGGGCCCCCTCCCCCTTCATACAGGCCGCGATTTCCGTGCTTTTCCCTCCGGGAGCGGCACACATATCCAGCACGCGTTCCCCAGGTTCAGCCTGCAGGAGGGCGGCTGGGAGCATGGCGCTTGCTTCCTGGATATAGTACAGACCGGCCTGATAGCAGGTATGTGAGGAAAAATAGCGCTTCTCCATATCCATGTAGAAACCATTCTCCGTCCAGGGTACGGGCTCCATCTTTCTTTCCATCCATGTCTCAAATGAGGATGGAGAAATTTTAAGCGTGTTTACCCGGAGCGCATTCCTAAGAGGTCTTTCATAGCTCTTAACAAAATCCTCATATTCTTCGCCCAGCATAGCACGCATACGGCTCACAAACTCATCCGGGAATGAAAATTGCATCTGGTTTTTACTCATGGCCGGTATCCTGTATCTTCTTTCAGTCTGCTTCCATCCGCAGCACTGGTTGCCAGCGCGTCGCAGCGCTCATTCTGAGTTTGTCCGGCGTGTCCTTTCACCCAGTGCCAGTGAATCTCATGACCCTCCATATCGGCCAGCAGACGTTTCCACAAATCCACATTTTTCACTGGTTTTTTGTTGCTCAGCTTCCATCCATTCCGGACCCAGCCGTCGATCCAGTGTTCCTGAAAAGCATTGATAATGTACTGGGAATCTGAAAACAGCTCGATCTCGCAGGGCTGCGTCAGCTCTTCCAGTGCTGCGATCACACCCATCAGCTCCATACGGTTATTAGTCGTCATACGATAGCCGGCAGACAATTCCTTCCGGTATTCTCTGCCATCCGGTGAGGTATACTCCAAAACCGCCCCAAATCCGCCGTTCCCGGGATTCCCCCTGGAAGATCCATCTGTATAGATCCTGATTTTTTTCATCCTACTTCTCTCTCCGCTCTCTGTAAAGTATACGGATCGGTGTCCCCTGGAAGCCGAAAGTGTCCCGGATCTGATTTTCCAGGTATCTGGTATAGGAAAAATGTGTCAGTTTTTTATCATTGATAAAAATGACAAAAGTCGGAGGTTTTACCGATACCTGCGTAGCATACAACAGACGCAGGCGCCTGCCCTTATCTGAAGGAGGCTGTTTCATGGCGGCAGCCTCTGCAATAATTTCATTCAGAACACCGGTTGCCACCCTCTGGGAACAATTCTCCAGAACCGCATCAATCGTATCAAAAAGCGCCGGCAGTCTCTGCCCTGTCTGTGCAGAAATAAACACGATCTGCGCATAAGAAGCCATGAAGATCAGTTTATCGCGGACATCCCTCCTGAACTTACTCATGGTATGGTTGTCCTTCTCGATCGCATCCCATTTATTCACGGCAATGATCACACCCTTGCCCTTTTCATGGGCAATACCGGCAATCTTTGCATCCTGCTCTGTCACACCCTCCTGTGCGTCGATCATCAGGATGACTACATCGGCACGCTCTACAGCTGTGACAGCACGGATAATGCTGTATCGTTCGATATCTTCTTTGATCCTGCTCTTCCGGCGCAGCCCGGCTGTATCGATAAAAACATACTCCCGGTCACCATGTGTGATCACAGTATCAATTGCATCCCGGGTCGTCCCTGCAATATCCGATACGATCACACGGTTTTCCCCAACAAGCTTATTGATCAGAGAGGATTTCCCCACATTCGGCTTGCCGATCACTGCAATACGCGGCCGCTCGTCCGTCTCCTCTTCACCGGTATCCTCAGGAAAATGCCTGACCAGCTCTTCCAGCATGTCGCCAAGACCCAGTTTCGAAGTGGAGCTTATGGGAATTGGGTCTCCGATCCCGAGATTATAAAACTCATAGACATCCGGCATGAGTTTCTGGAAGCTGTCGACTTTATTGACAACAAGGATCACTTCCTTCCCGGAACGGCGGATCATATCCGCCACCTGGAAATCGGCATCCACGATCCCCTGGCGCACATCCGTCAGGAATAGGATCACATCCGCTGTTTCAATAGCGATCTCAGCCTGATCACGCATGTTTTTGAGGATCAGGTCGTTAGTCTTAGGCTCAATACCACCCGTATCGATCATGGTAAACTCCCTGTCCAGCCAGGAAGCATCGGCATAGATCCGGTCTCTGGTCACACCTGGAGTATCTTTGACAATGGAGATCTGTTTCCCTGCAAGGGCATTAAACAAAGTGGACTTCCCCACATTCGGCCTGCCTACAATTGCAACGATCGGTTTACCCATGCATGCTCACCTCTCTATTCTTCTAATCTTCTATCATCTATTCTTTGATTCATAATGCACATTATGATAAAGCGCCAAAAGTTAAGTCATTTTATTCGCAGGGATTATCCGTTATCTTCAGATTCACCGGATCTGCAGATCCCCCTGCTATGGAAAAGCGGAAACCTGTAAACAATAATCTTCAGAATCTAACCTGATCAGCTGTCCGCCTGATCCCCGAGTATACTTTCCAGCAGATCTGCTCCATCCGGCTTCACGATACGTACCTTTATCTGAAGAGATTCTTCAATCTCACAAATACGTACATCGTCCAGCAGGACATCTTCGCCGCTGCGCAGTACATTTGCAGGGAGGAGCAGTTCCCCTCCCAGATCCAGGTTCTGCAGCTGCGAAATGATATCCCCTCCTGTCAGAAGTCCGGAAACCGTGATGCTCTCACCGAAAAAGTGATTCCGGATGGGATGAATATCCACACGGATACGCGGATATTTATCTCTCAGAAGGCTGCACAGCTCCTGCAGACTATCTGCAGCCAGCATTCCGGTTGCAATGGATACATGGCGCTCCCGCTCATCACCTGTTTTATCGCTGAGCGCGTTTTCAAACTCTGTTTTCTGAAGGCGCAGCATCCCGACCCCGTTCTCCAGCTGGAGGTAACCGTCATAGCGATCCTCTTCCGGAAGCGGACGTCCGGCCAGCAGATACCATTCATCAGATGCATGTACAAAATGCAGCCCATACTTTTGAAACAGCTTCTCCTGCCACCCTTCTACACAATCAATGACCCGCGCAGCATCCTCGCTGTTGAAAGGTTCCAGCGTAAAAAGTCCTTCACGATGAGCAGAAAGACCTACAGGCACGACAGATAAGCTTTCCATATAAGGCAGATAGGCCGACAGATCATGGATCGTCCGGTCCAGATGCTCGCCGTCATTGATCCCCCGGCACAGCACAATCTGGCCGTTCATGACAATGCCGCCTTCTTTCAGTATATCCAGCTGCTCCAGGATCTTCCCTGCAAAACGATTGCCCAGCATCTTTACCCGCAGATCCGGCTCGGTCGTATGGACAGAGATGTTGATCGGCTCCAGTTTGTACCGGACGATCCGGCGGATTGCTGCCTCATCCATATTTGTCATGGTAATATAATTTCCCTGCAGAAAGGAAAGACGCGAATCATCGTCCTTAAAATACATGGTCTCGCGCATCCCTTTCGGAAGCTGATCGATGAAACAGAAAATACACCGATTGCTGCAGGAACGGTAATCATCCATCAGAGAACTCTCAAAGACGATACCCAGATCCTCTTCATAGTCCTTCTCGATCTCCAGAAGGATCTCTTCCCCATCTCCTGTCCGGACAAGCACCTCCAGATACTCATCATTCACAAGGAAATGATAGTCAAACGCATCCGCGATCTCCTGCCCGTTGATGGACAGAATGATATCCCCGGGCGCCAGCTCCATTTCCTCGGCTATACTGCCCGGCTCGATCCTGAAGATCTTCTGCAAATGTTTCCCAGGCACTGACAGGCCTCCTTCTGAAATACAGGTAAATAAGATGCCGTATGAAAACAAACACGATGTAAGAATCAAACGGGTAATAAGCAGCATGCTGCCATCACCTGAAAAGATGGTGGAATGCCTGCTGTCTTATGAAAAAGTATGTGAAAAATATCTAACGCAGTGATAAAAAGGCCGCCATACCGCCGCGCTGTCCCTGAGTTTTGCGGTGCGACCAGAGAAGATCGCCTGCACAGGCTGTACAGATGTCCGAAACGTAAATATGGGAATCTGTCAGTCCGCTCTCTCTGAG
>CADBQK010000153.1 GCA_902796775.1 uncultured Lachnospiraceae bacterium | reverse complement strand
GGGACGGGAGCAGCATCCCCTCTGGCGCTCAGGGCCGGAAAGCTTCTGGCAGATCTGATCGGATTGATTCGGGGAGAGCGGTATCGGAGCAGGATTTTAGCGATCATGGCATTTGGCGGCTATAACAGCCGCCTGCAGCCGGTACGGACGGATTTTGACTGGCTTTCCGTGAATACGGAGAATATTGACCGGTATATGGCAGATCCTCGCTGCGGTTATAATTTTACGGTAAATGGATATAAGACTTTGTTTGATATGCTGGAGTTTATCCAGGATGAAAAGAATATTGCCCGGGTACCGGCTGATCTGCCGGTGCTGATGCTGTACGGATCTGAGGATCCGGTGGGCCATTACGGAAAGGATATCGGCAGTATCCGGCGTGCTATGAAAAAAGCCGGGATGAAAAAGATCAAGCTGCGCTCTTATCCGGGCGACCGGCACGAGATCCTCAATGAGGATGACAGGGAGCAGGTGTATCAGGATATCCTGACCTTCATAGACGGGATACTGGCACATCGCAGATAAGGGGGAGGAGCAATCCCCGGGAAGGATAAGGATAAGAAAGATATTATGAAAAAACTCATTTCATGGAATGTAAATGGCCTGCGGGCTTGCCTGGGCAAGGGCTTTCTGGACTTTTTTAAGGAAGAGGATGCAGATGTTTTCTGTATACAGGAAAACAAAATGCAGCCGGATCAGATGCCTGCAGATGTGGAGATACCGGGGTATCATATATACTGGAACTGTGCAGATAAGAAAGGGTATTCAGGCGTAACGGTCTTTTCCAAAGAAGAGCCGGCGGAAGTTATATATGGGATCCACGGGAAGTACAATGAAGAAGGCCGGGTGATCACCCTGGATTATGGAGATTTCTACCTGATCACCAGCTACACACCGAATGTCCAGCCCACCTTGGCCAGGATGGATTACCGCATGGGCTTTGAGGACAGTCTGCGTGAGTGGATGGCAGAGCTGGATGAGAAAAAGCCTGTCGTCCTCTGCGGAGACCTGAATGTTGCCCACGAAGAGATCGATCTGAAAAATCCCGGTCCGAATAAGGGCAAGGCAGGATTTACCGATGAAGAGCGCGGGAAATTTACGCAGCTGCTTGAGACAGGGTTTGCGGACAGCTTCCGGAAGCTGTATCCGGATAGAACCGGAGCATATACCTGGTGGTCCTACCGCATGCGGGCCAGAGCGACGAACGCCGGGTGGCGGATTGATTACTTTGTTGTATCCAGCAGGTTTATGGATCGTGTTCAGGACAGCGTGATCTATGCAGATGTGATGGGAAGCGATCATTGTCCCATCGGGCTGCTGCTCGAAGGCTGATATATGGAGGAATGATGACAGGGGAAAAGACCGTTTGCCGAAGGGCACTGCTTTGTCTTTCTGCAGTATTGTTTCTTCTTTGTATTCACCCCGCCCGGGCATATGGGAAAACATCCGTTCCCGCATATTTAAAAGAGGGAGTGATCGTTCATGCCTGCGGGGGGCTGAACGGAAATACCTATACCAACTCCCTGGAGGCACTGAAAGAAACGCTGGAAAAAGGTGTCCGCTGCGTAGAGATAGACTTTGCTTTCACCTCTGACGGAGTCCTGGTATGTAATCATGGATGGAAAGACTTCGGAAGAAAAGCCCCCACCTGGAAACAATACCAGATAAAGGGGACAATCGGCGGGTATACGCCCATGAAAGCTAAAACGGCTTTAAAGATGCTCATCAAAGCAAAGCGTACCTGGCTGGTTGTCGATACTCAGGAGAAAGATGTGAGAGCTGTTTACCGGGAGATTGTCAAAATCTGCCGTAAAAATGACGGGAAACAATACCTGAAGAAAATCGTTCCCCAGCTGTACTGTAAATCCGACTATAAAAGGATGAAAAAAATCTATCCCTTTAAACAGTGGATTTTCACACTGTATAAACTGAAAATGAAATCCAGGAAAGATTATAAAGCGATTGCACAATTCTGCCGCAAAAACAGGATCCGGGTCATGACAATGGCCACAGCTCGCCTGAGTAAAGCTGTGGCCAAAACCATTCACAAAAAAGGGATCCTGGTGGCTGTCCATACGGTGAATAAAGAAACAAAACGCAAAAAATTTCTGGGGAAAGGGGCAAATGCAATCTATTCCGATTACTTGTACTAATGCTTAACCGGTTACGGATTATTTGCCTTTTATGTGCTCCTGTATCATAGCCAGTGCGCCGTACAGGACGGAGTCATCTCCGAGGGCGGCAATATTCATCTGTACGGTTGAACGAATGGAGGGCATGCAGTAACGGTCAACTTCTTTCAGGATTTTCTCCAGGAACAGATCGCCTACCGCTTCGATCACACCGCCTCCATACACGACGATATCCGGACTGAAGGTATTGATCATATTTCCTGTAGCAACTGCCAGATAATGACAAGCCCTGTCAACGGCTTCCATGCTGACTTCGTCTCCCTGCGCCAGCGCTTTTTTCAGAGCCTTGCTCTTAAAGACGCCGTTTTCGATCCTGCCCTCCATATAGGTTTTCCTCCCGCGGCTGATCTGCTGGAGTATGTATCCGCTCATTCCTTTTTTACTGGAGAAAGCTTCCAGGCATCCCCGCTGGCCGCAGCCGCACAGCGGTCCCTCCGGATCCAGGATCATGTGTCCGTATTCCCCTGCTTTGAACTGATGGCCGGTATAGAGTCTGCCGTCCAGGATCAGACCGCCGCCCATACCGGTTCCGACAAAAAAGCCGACCACATTGGAAAAGTTCCTGGCTGCTCCGTAGGAGTATTCTCCCAGAACACCGACATTCACATCATTCCCGATATAAAAAGGAACTTTGAATTTTTTCTCAATGGGTGTGCGGATATCATAATCTCTCCAGGGCAGGTTCGGAGAGAACAGGACGATACCGGATTCGGAATTGATCACGCCCGGGGCACCGGCAGAAATTGCATGGACCTGGCTGGTCCGGACGCCGGATTCCTGCAGCATTTCATCAACGACCCGGATGATGAGCCTCTCGACATTTTCCGAGTCATCCCCTTCTTCTTTCGTTTTCTTTTTCAGACGATATATGATCTCGTCTTTTTCATTAAAAATCGCTCCCAGCACCTTGGTTCCGCCGATATCCAGACAGATGTTGTATTTCTTTGCCATTTCTTTTCTCCTGGTATTAAAAGGATGCAGTCGGTAAGGACTACAGTTAACATTCTCCAAGTTCAATCCGGATTTCCTGGCCGGACTTGATAAAAAGCAGCTATTTCAGTGCCTCTGCAACAGTCGGCATCCATTCACTGATCTTTATATGCTGCGGACAAACCTCTTCACATGAGCCGCAGGCGATGCAGTCAGCGGCCGCTCCATGGCCCTGCTGCAGATAATTCCCGTAGTATTCGTTCTCCGGAGAGAAATCATCGCGTTTCATTAGCTGTTTGGTATTATAGAGTGCGAAGTAGTTTGGGATCAGGATATCCTTAGGACACTGGCTGGCTTCTACGCAGTATCGGCAGCCGGTGCAGGGGATGGCCGTGGTCTGGCGCATCATTTCTGCAGCATTCAGCAGAAGATCCCATTCTTCTTTATTTAAGGGTTCAAAATCCTCCATATAGGAAAGGTTGTCTTCCATCTGCTGGAGATTGCTCATACCGGAGAGAACGACCAGGACCTCAGGTAAGCTGGCTGCAAAGCGGATTGCCCAGGAAGCCATGCTCCAGTCCGGATGCACCTTCCGCAGCATCTCCTGTACCTGTGCCGGAGGATCCGCCAGGGTGCCGCCTTTGACCGGCTCCATGACAATGACTTTTTTGCCGTGCGCCGTACAGATATCATAGCAGCGGTGGGCCTGGATACCGGCGCTGTCCCAGTCGAGATAATTGAGCTGGAGCTGGACAAACTCGAAGAACGGATTTTCATTGAGGATCTGTTCCAGGAGCTCAGGCGTATCATGGATCGAGAATCCCAGGCAGCGGATCTCTCCATTTTCGCGTTTTTCCCTGCAGAAATCAATGGCACCGTATTTTTTTGCCTTTTCATAGCTGGAGTGACCGATATCGTGCATTAGATAATAGTCAAAATAATCGACATGCAGTTTCTTTTTCTGGCGGTTAAAGACCTGCTTTACCTGCCCGCTGGATTTGAGCATCATGCAGGGCATTTTTGAGGCGATCGTGAAGGACTCCCGGGGATGACGGTCTGTAACGACCCTTCCGACAACATCTTCGCTGGTGAAATCGTGATACATCCATGCCGTATCCAGATAAGTGAAGCCTTTATCAAGGAACAGATCCGCCATTTTTTTAACCTGCGGGATATCGACTGATTTCTGGTCCGAAGGGTCTGTCAGGGGCATGCGCATAAATCCGAAACCAAGTTTTTTGTTTTGCATAAAAGTTTTCCTTTCCGGGAAACGCGGTCAGAAAGCCAGCATAGGATTGACCAGGTGATTTTTGTTTGGTTTCCCGCTGATTTTTTTCTATCTTTATTGTCTGAACATTCGCAAGGTGGTAAGATAGAAGTGAGATAGCTGCTGATGGAATATCCTATTTATCC
>CADBQK010000152.1 GCA_902796775.1 uncultured Lachnospiraceae bacterium | reverse complement strand
TGATGATGAAAACGCTCCGAAATTCGGAGATGAAATACTCACTCTGTCGACCTGCGATAAATACAAGACCGACGGAAGGCTGGCACTGATCGCCCGAAGGATCAACTGAAAGGTGAAAGACCCGGCAGAGGAAGAGATTCAGCCCTCCTCGTCTTCATTCAGGACCTGCCCCAGCCTTCTCACAGCTTCCAATTGAGTCTCTTCATCCAGATCTGAGAAGTTCAGGATCAGGGTATGTTCATACCCGGTACTGCTCCCAATACAAAAATCCGACAGGCATCCGACGTGGATGCCTTTTTTTGCGGCTCTTTTTTTAATCTCCTCATCGCTCAGTTCTGTATCCAGCCGTATCAGCAGATGCGTCCCGCAGGATCCATCAGACACTTCCACCACAGGAATAGATGGTGTCCCGCGAATCGCTCTGAGCAGGTATTCCCCCTCCTGGCGATATCGCTTGCGCATCCGGTTGATATGCCGCTCGAAATACCCTTTTTCAATAAATCTGGCCAATGTATATTGTTCCAGGCTTGATGTCGAATTGGTAAAAAAGTTCGTGCTCCGTATATAGAGCTCCAGCAGCTGCTCCGGCAGAATCATATAACTGATCCGGATTGCCGGCGAGAGCGTCTTGCTGAAGGTATTCATATAGATAACCTTATCCCCGCTGTCCAGACTCTTCAACGAAGGGACCGGCTTGAAATTGTACCGGAATTCGCAGTCAAAATCATCTTCAATAATATATCTGCAAGGGCTCTCATCTGCCCAATCAAGCAGCTCCTGCCGCCGGTGCATTGGCATGATGATCCCTGTCGGATACGAATGCTCCGGGGAAACATGGATTACGGATGCTCCTTTTCTTCGCAGTTCATCTATACTGACCCCATCCGAATCCATCGCAATACCCTGCCAGTGAAGATGATAAGTACGGAATATCTGCGGGATCTTCTGGTAGCCCGGATCCTCCGCAGCGTAAACTGTCTTCTCAGGGAACAAACTGATCAGCCTTGCGTAGAGATACTCAATCCCCGCCCCTATAATAATATGCTCAGGAGCAACTGAAATTCCTCTGCTCCGGTGCAGATATTCTGCAATCTGGACACGCAGTTCTTCAAGACCGTAGGGATTGCATCGCTGCACCAATTCGATTTCATAATCGGTCAGCACCTCCCGGATCATCTTCTTCCATGCAGTAAAAGGGAAATACCTGTACAATGTATTGTTGGCTCTGAAGTCTGCAAACCACTCGTCCTCGACATATCTCCTGGTGAATGCCGGGACACCGGTTTTTACTGTATCCATTTTCCTTATATCTGCAATAAAGTACCCTTTCTTTTCCCTGCTTTCCAAATATCCTTCCATCACCAGCTGCTGCAGGGCATTCACAACGGTAGTCAGCGAAATCCTGTTATCAGCTGCCAGATCTCTCTTAGAAGGGAGCTTCTGACCCTTTCTCAGTTTCCCTTTCAGAATATCATTCCGAATCGCTTCATACAGAGATTCATATAAGGGTTTCCCCGGTTTTTTCTCAAGATGATAAACTAAAACCATATTCCAGCCCCTCCTTTTCAAAGTTCGATCTGGTAACTGAATTTAATCTTTTTCTGGTTCTTTTTTTATTGTCAGATTGTATTATAATGAAAACAACTTAAGAGATAACTGCTTCAGCAAAGCACCAGACAGTGCAAGGTCACCAATGATAAAACCGGCGCACAAGTGCAGAAGCAAGCATCAAAATAGAAAGGAAGGAACTATCATGAAGACGAACGGATTTGATTGCACACAGGGATGTTTTGGTGAAGAATGGCGTACAGCTGCAAGCATCAGAGAAAGCAGCATGAACACACAGAAAACAGACAACAGTGAGAACGCCGCGAGATTCTCATCTGACCGCCAATATGACACTTACTGGGAAATCCTCGGATAATCCGAAGGATAAGCGATAATTCCGGAAATCCTCTCTTTTAGGGCTAACCCTCTTGTATAACCAATTCAGCCAGATACACCTGATTAATCAGAGCGGGCGTTATCTGGTTGAATCTTTTTTTATAGAAAAAAAGAAAGTATCGTCTGACCGGAATCTGTACCCGGACCAGGTCAGACAATCGATTGGCTTTTATCAAAAAACCCCTTCCGGAATCTGGATCCCGAGAGGGGTTTTCTGCTTCTGTTATTATTTACACAATCATGAAAGGTATTGTTACTGTGCTAGTACCCGGCTTGCAAAAGTCCGGCACTTAGGTTTACATGTTTACGGCTCGATGGTTGCTCCAAGCCAGCCGGCGATAACCATACGCTGAACCTCACTGGTTCCTTCATAGATCTCAGTGATCTTAGCGTCACGCATGTAGCGCTCGAACGGATAATCGCGGGTGTAGCCGTAACCGCCTACCAGCTGCAGGCAGCGGCGGGTGACATCGGAAGCAGTCTCTGAAGCGAAAAGCTTTGCCATAGCTGCCAGATGGCTGTGAGGCTCGCCATCCTGCTTAGCCTGAGCTGCACGATAGATCAGAAGCCTTGCAGCATCGACCTTCGTCTGCATATCAGCAAGCTGGAACTGGGTGTTCTGGAACTTCCAGATTGGCTTGCCGAACTGGATCCTCTGCTTGTCATACTTAACAGTATCAATGATCGCCCTCTGAGCAATACCCAGAGCCTGAGCAGCGATGCCGATACGGCCGCCATCAAGAGTTGTCATAGCAATCTTAAAGCCCTTACCGATCTCGCCAAGCAGGTTGTCCTTCGGGATCCTGCAGTCATCAAATACCAGCTCGCTGGTAGAAGAACCGCGGATACCCATCTTCTTCTCATGTCCGGTGGTGGAGAATCCCGGGGTGTCCTTCTCAACGATAAACGCAGAGATGCCCTTAGTCCCCAGAGACTTGTCTGTCATAGCGAAAACAACAAAGATATCAGCGTAGTGAGCGTTGGTGATAAAGATCTTGGAGCCATTGAGCACCCACTCATCACCGTCAAGAACTGCCGTTGTCTTCTGCATAGCTGCATCCGTACCTGCGCCAGGCTCGGTCAGAGCGAACGCGCCAAGCTTCTCGCCGGAAGCCAGAGGAACCAGGAACTTCTGCTTCTGCTCTTCTGTACCATACTTGTAGATCGGCCAGCAGCAAAGAGACTCATGTCCGGAAAGCATAACGGAAGTAGTTGCGCAGTATTCAGCGATCTTCTCGCATGCTGCAATGTAGGTCAGATAGCTCAAACCTGCACCGCCGTACTCCTCAGGGAAGTAGATGCCCATGAAGCCCATTTCCCCAAGCTCGTTGCGTGCATCAATAGGAAACTCCTCTTTTTCGTCGATCTCTGCCGCTTTCGGACCGACTTCATTCTCACAGTAAGTCTCAAGAGTCTTCAGAACATCAAGTTCTTCTTCAGTGAAATGAAAATTCATATGATCCTCCTATGAACTTTGACAGCTGCACCGTTTTTAGAATCGATAATCATTTGCAGCTGTGTATGAATAGTTATTATATAAAGGCGCCTCCGGTACAGGAAACTGCAGGATCCTCCCTAACAGGATCTGCCGGCTCCTGGCAAGCCATTTCCTGCAAGAGTACCAGGCAGCCCCTTTATCCCCCAATTGTCTGCATAATCAGGCTAACGGCTTCCAGATATACTTGCCATCCTCCATGGACAGTCTGCCGAAAGCTGTGTTTGAAAAATGTGCATCTGCCAGAATCACATTCTCTTTCGTAAATTCCGGAAGGTATTTTTTACGGGTCTCTTCGCCCATCTCATGATCGATATCAAAGACTGCGTACCAGCCGCGCTCTGAGAACTGCACAACACTATGGAAAATATCTGCGCAGAACCATACTTCCTGATCGCCTGCCGTCAGTTTCAGTATCGTGAGTCCCGGCGTATGTCCGGGAGCAGCATGCGCTGTCAGCCCCGGTGCGATTACTTCTCCATCCGCCGCAAAACGAATGACCCCTTTCAAAGGTGCAAGGACTTTCTCCGGATCCGGACCAAGTCCTGAGGTATCACCCGGCCAGTAGTTCCACTCCTTTTCAGAACACATGTATCGGGCATTCGGGAATGTCAGGACTCTTTGCCCATCTTTTTCCACGGAAGTCCAGCCAACATGATCCAGATGCAAATGTGTATAAAACACATCTGTGATATCCTCCGGTGCCACCCCGGCAGCTTTCAGGCTTTCCAGATAATTTCCACCCATAAAGGGACCAAAACCCGGGAATTCTACAATCTGCGGACCATAGCCAAGATCCATCAGGATCTTACGATCCCCGATTTCGATCAGAAATCCCCCCAGAGATACCACAACACGAGTCTGATCATCTGTGAGCTGTTCATAGGCATTCCAGCGTGCCTGATCTGAAGGCGGATACATGGTCATGGCATTAATATATGCACCGCCATCCGGAATAGAAGTA
>CADBQK010000151.1 GCA_902796775.1 uncultured Lachnospiraceae bacterium | reverse complement strand
GATGCCCCCTTCCCGGGCGGCGGGAAGCACCCTTCATATGCCATATGTACTTGTTCACTAAGGAGGAAGGAACATGAAGAAGTTTAAGAAACTTTCAGCATTGCTGCTGGCAGGAGTTATGGCTCTTTCCCTGGCAGCTTGCGGCGGGTCATCATCAAGTGCGCCCAGCTCTGCAGCAGAGACTGAGGCAGCAGAGACTGAAGCGGCAGAGTCTGCAGCAGAAGCTGAGACCACAGCAGAAGCACCTGCACCGGCAGGCGGCGCAATCAAGATCGGCGGCATCGGCCCTGTGACCGGAGCAGCAGCTCTGTATGGCACTGCATGTAAGAATGCAGCACAGATCGCAGTTGACGAGATCAATGCAAAGGGCGGCCTTCAGTTCGAGCTGAATTTCCAGGATGACGAGCATGACGCTGAGAAGTCTGTTAATGCATACAATACTCTGAAGGACTGGGGTATGCAGGCACTGGTCGGCTGTACGACTACTGTTCCCTGCGTGGCTGTTTCCCAGGAGTCTAACGCGGACAGGATCTTCCAGCTCACTCCTTCCGCATCTTCTACCGATGTTATCGGCGGACAGGCAGATGCTGAGGGTAACGTAAGTATTGCCCGTAAGGACAATGTATTCCAGATGTGCTTCACCGATCCCAACCAGGGTACCGCTTCCGCACAGTACATCAGCCAGCAGAAGCTGGGCACAAAGATTGCAATCATCTACAACAATGCAGATGCATACTCCACAGGTATTTATGAGAAATTCCAGCAGGAAGCTGCTGAACTGGGTCTGGAGATCGTTTCTGTCACCACATTTACCGATGACACGACCGATTTCTCCGTACAGGTTGACGATGCGAAGAACAATGGCGCTGACCTTGTCTTCCTGCCGATATATTACACCCCTGCTTCTCTGATCCTGCAGCGTGCAGCTGATGTCGGTTATGAAGCTACTTTCTTTGGTGTAGATGGTATGGACGGCATCCTCGATATGGAAGGCTTTGACACCTCCCTGGCTGAGGGCGTTATCCTTCTGACTCCTTTCGTTGCTTCTGCTGATGATGAGAAGACCCAGAGCTTCGTTAATACATATAAAGAGAAGTTTGGCGAAACTCCGAATCAGTTCGCAGCAGATGCATATGACTGTGTATACGCAATTGCTCAGGCTTGTGAGGCTGAGGGGATCACTGCAGATATGAGCGCAGAGGAGATCTGCGAGAAGCTGACTGCTGTATTTGCAGGCGGTGAGTTCTCCGTTGACGGTCTGACCGGCGAAGCCATGACCTGGTCTGATTCCGGCGAAGTTTCCAAGACTCCGAAGGGCATGATCATCCAGAATGGTGTTTACGAGCCTCTGGACTAATAAGTCTTATGACTGATTGAAATGGCATCCGGCGCACATGTGCCGTCATGCATCGCGCTGGACAGGGAAGCGCACGTCTTCCCTGTCCGATTTTTATAGAGAGGGGGGTGCATCTTAGTGAACTTGTTGTCAAATCTGATCAATGGCATCAGTCTTGGCAGTGTGTATGCTATCATTGCACTGGGTTATACCATGGTATACGGCATCGCCCGAATGCTGAATTTTGCGCATGGTGATGTCATCATGATCGGCGGCTATGCCTGCTTTTGTGCCATGAATTATCTGCACTTGCCGGGAGTGGTCGGTGTACTGTTTGCTATCGTTGTCTGTACGATTTTGGGTATTGTGATCGAAAAGCTTGCCTATAAGCCGCTGCGTCAGGCAACGTCTCTGGCAGTTCTGATTACAGCAATCGGTGTTAGCTATTTCCTTCAGAATATGGCACTTCTGATCTGGAAGTCAGATCCGAAAGTGTTTACCTCTGTTGTTAAGATTCCAACGATCCACCTGTTTGAAGGCCGGCTTTCAATCAGCGGGATCACGATCGTAACGATTCTGGCTAATATCATTATTATGGCCTGCCTGACAGCTTTTACCGGCAATACCAAAGCCGGTAAGGCTATGCGTGCAGTGTCTGAGGACAAGGGAGCTGCACAGCTCATGGGTATTAATGTGAACAGCACTATCTCGCTGACCTTCGCCATTGGTTCCGGCCTGGCGGCTATTGCCGGAGTGCTGCTCTGTTCGGCTTATCCGACTCTGATGCCGACGACCGGGTCCATGCCGGGTATCAAGGCATTTACAGCAGCCGTTTTCGGCGGTATCGGTTCCATTCCCGGAGCAATGCTGGGCGGTATTTTGCTTGGTGTCATCGAGATCCTGAGCCGGGCATATATTTCTTCACAGCTCAGTGATGCGATCGTGTTTGCAGTGCTGGTCATCGTACTCCTGATCCGTCCTGCGGGCATTCTTGGAAAGCCCATCCGGGAGAAAGTCTAAGGTGGCCGCATGAATAATAAGAAAAAATTCAATTTGTCCAAGTATAAGAGCATTGTGACATATATCTGCGTCATCATTGCTTTCGTTATTATCCGGACGATGATCGCGGGCGGCGCTATCTCCAATTCCATGCAGGGCATGCTGGTACCAATCTGTGCATACATCTGTATGGCGGTATCGTTAAACCTTACTGTCGGGATCCTGGGGGAACTGAGCCTGGGACATGCCGGTTTTATGAGCGTTGGTGCGTTTTCGGGCCTTGTGGCGGCAGCCTGCCTGGAGGGGACAGTAGCAAATGATAGTATCCGTCTGCTGATCTCCATCATTATCGGCGCTATCTTTGCTGCGATAGCAGGGATCCTTGTCGGTATTCCGGTATTGCGTCTTCAGGGAGATTACCTGGCGATCGTTACACTCGCTTTCGGCCAGATCATCAAGAATGTTCTGGAGAATCTGTATGTCGGTCTGGACGGATCCGGTCTGCATTTCAGCATGAAGGATTCGGCTTCCCTTGGCATGAAGGGCGGTACTGTGCTGATCAACGGCCCCAGAGGGGCGCTCGGTATGAGCAAGATCTCGACTTTTTCTGCCGGGTTCCTGCTGATCCTGGTGGTTCTCTTCATCACGCAGAATCTGATCAACAGCCGGTCCGGACGTGCCATTATGGCGATCCGCGATAACCGTATTGCTGCAGAAGCAACGGGGATCAGTATTACAAAGTACAAGATGATCGCGTTTGTCATTTCAGCGTCCATGGCAGGTATGTCAGGCGTCCTGTATGCGATGAATTATTCCACCATCGTGCCGAAGAAATTTGACTTTAACACTTCGATCCTTGTCCTGGTCTTTGTTGTTCTGGGCGGGATCGGAAATATCCAGGGGAGTATTATTGCAGCTACGATTTTGACCGTACTGCCGGAGCTTTTGCGGTCGCTGCGTGATTATCGTATGCTGATCTACGCTATCGTACTGATCCTGGTCATGCTGACAACAAACAATCCAACGATCAAGAATGCGCTTGCTTCCTTCAAAAACAAAGGAGGAGGCGGTTC
>CADBQK010000150.1 GCA_902796775.1 uncultured Lachnospiraceae bacterium | reverse complement strand
GGGACCCGCAGGGAATCTGAAAAGCTTATGAAAAGCTGGGGAATGAATTTTTCAGAGATGAATATTATGGCCCGGTTCAGCAATACAGACGCTCTTCTCAAGACTGTCGCGAAAGGCTTCGGCATTACCATTGTCTCCCGGCTGGCTGCCCAGACAGCTGCCGACCAGGGGAAGATCCTGATCATACCGCCGTATCCCGGACAGGGTACATACCGGTGGATCAGTATGGCAGTGAGTGCCCTGCGTCCTGTATCCGAAGACTGCAAGGCACTCATGCATCTTGTCAGTAAGCTGTATCCGGCAGATGAAAATAGGCCAGAAGTCCAGTGAGGGTCTTGACATCCTTGATCTCACCGGAGTAGATCATTTCTGTCAGATCCGACGGTTCCATGAGTGCAACTTCGATCTCTTCCCCGCCGTCAAGGTGCTGCCGGCCGGTATAGCTGACCCCTTCAGCGAGGAAGACATAGGTCGTTTCATCACAGTAAGCGACAGCGGACTGCAGGGAGAGAAGATGCCGGGCGCTTTTGCAGGTGTAGCCGGTCTCTTCCCAAAGCTCCCGTCTGGCAGTTTCTGATGGATCTTCCATGCTTCCGTCCGTAAGGCGGTCACGCTGGCCGGCCGGAAGCTCCAGGGTGATCCTCTCAACAGCCGGACGGTACTGGCGTGTCATCACGATCCGGCCGTCCTCAAGCGGCGCAACAATACAGGCACCGCCCACCGGCTTATAGTGCAGGATATCCCACTGTGCTTCCTTCCCATTTGCCAGCAGCATCGTATCTGTGTACATATCCAGAATTGTCCCGGAGTATGCAAGCCTCCGATCCAGTCTTTTCAGTTTCGTCTCCATTAAATGCATTCTCCTTTATATAATCAATTTGTATCCGGAACAGATTTCTCTCATGAATGGTTTACAATATCTGAAGCCTTTCGTCAACCCTGCGGCGATGTGAGAGAAGCTTTCTTGACAAAACCAGTAAAAAGTAATAAAAAAGATAACAGTATGAAAAAAACTTATTCTCTTATATATGGACAGCAGCCGGCCCGGAGGACGGAGAGAGTCGCGGAAATGCTTCGGATTACAGATGATTTCAGCAGCGAGCCGGCAGGAGGATAAGTTTTTATGATAAGGGATTCGGCGATCGAAGAAGGGAGAAAAATACAATGATCTGCGGAGAGAAGAAAATGGACAGAGAAGAGCTGAGGAAGACGATGCTGCTGTACGCAGTGACAGACAGCCAGTGGCTGAAGGAAGGAGAGACTCTGGCAGGAAAAGTCAGAGAAGCGATCGAAGGAGGAGCCACTTTTGTGCAGCTTCGTGAGAAAGAGATGGATGATGAGTCCATGGAGAAGCTGGCACTGGAAGTAAAGAAGGTTTGTGAGGAGTACGGCGTACCTTTCGTACTGGATGACAATGTGATGCTGGCAAAGAAGATCGATTGTGACGGTGTCCATGTCGGACAGGAAGACATGGAAGCTGGAAGAGTTCGCGAGATCATCGGGCCGGACAAGATCCTCGGCGTATCAGCAAAGACGGTGGAGCAGGCCCTCCTGGCACAGGAGATGGGTGCCGATTACCTCGGAGTCGGGGCAGTATTTTCCACCGGCACAAAGCCTACAGCAAAGAGCTGCTCACTGGAGATGGTCAAAAAGATCACGGACGCAGTGGACATTCCCTGTATTGCGATCGGCGGGATCGGCATGGGCAACGTGGAGCAGCTGGCAGGCCTCGGACTTGACGGGATTGCGGTTGTATCTGCAATTTTCGCGCAGAAAGATGTCAAAGAGGCAGCAGCTGCCCTGAAAGAGAAGACAGCCGGCGTCATGTATCAGAAATAGAAAGGGGGATGCTATGCCTGACAGAACAGTACTGGAAGCCTGGGCAAATGGGAAAAGGGATCTGTTTAATAAAAGTGATGCGATCGATCCGGTCCTGTTTCAGGATTACGGTGTATATATGGGGCTGCGCGATGAGAAAGGGAAGGGCGTACTGACCGGTCTGACCAATATATCGGAGATGAATGCATTCCGGGAAGTGGATGGTCAGCGTGTCCCGATCGACGGGGAGCTCTGGTACCGCGGATACCTGATCCAGGATCTGATCCGCAGTCTGGGTCCTAAAAAGCTGGGTTACGAGAGAATTGCCTATCTGCTGCTGCTCGGGCAGATGCCGGATGAGCAGCAGGAAGAGGAGTTTTTCCGCCTGATCGGAGAGAATCGCCCGCTGCCTGAAAACTTTGTGCGCGATGTGATCATGAAGGCCCCCACAGCGGATATTATGAATGCCATGACTAAAAGTATTCTGACGCTGGCATCCCATGATCCGGATGTTCTGCATGTGTATCCGGAAGGATCCCTGCGAAGAGGCGTACAGCTGATTTCCTGGTTTCCTTCACTCGCAGTCTATGCTTATCACAGTTATAATTACAAGCGCAATGATGCCACGATGTACATCCACAATCCGGATCCTTCCCTGTCTACAGCGGAGAATCTGCTGATGATGCTGCGGCCGGACCAGAGCTATACTGATCTGGAGGCAAAGGTGCTGGATACAGCCCTTATCCTGCATATGGAGCATGGCGGCGGTAATAACTCCACCTTTGTTACAAGAGTGGTCACTTCTACCGGCTCAGATGCATATTCGACGATCGCATCCGCAATGTCTTCGCTCAAAGGCCCGAAACACGGTGGTGCGAATATCAAGGTCATGCAGATGATGGAAGATATCCGCAATCATGTAAAAAACTGGCGCGACGAGGAAGAAGTGGCAGCGTATCTGAAAAAGATGCTGGCCGGGGAAGCATACGATGGGAAAGGACTCATCTATGGGATCGGCCATGCGGTGTATACACTTTCTGATCCGAGAGAGCGTGTATTTAAGAGCTTTGTGGAGAGACTTGCAGCAGCAAAGGGCAGGGATGATGATATGGCTCTGTATCAGAGCGTGGAAAATACTGCTCCCGGTCTGCTGGCCGCCAGAAGCCCCGGCAAGTATTTCTGCCCGAATGTAGACTTTTACAGCGGCTTTGTTTATGATATGCTCGGCATTCCGCAGGAGCTGTATACAGCCCTCTTTGCAGTTGCCAGGATCGTAGGCTGGAGTGCCCACCGCCTTGAAGAGCTGATCACTTCCGACAAGATCATCCGTCCGGCATACATGAGCGTAATGAAAAACCACTATCCGGAAGTTCCTTCTCTCTAGGTAATAGTATATTATTTCTGCCCGGGATGGAGCTGATCATATTTTTCCATCCCCATGATACATGCAAAAAAGCCCCCGGCGGGGGCTTTTTCAGTATATGCGGGATACGAAACCGCATGGTAAAGGACTTATGCCATCAGCTCCTGAGCAAGTGCTTCAAGCTGTGCTTCACTTGCTTCATTGAGAGCGGACTTGATGGTAACGGTTGTATCGGTAAAGGTCAGGCCTTTGCTGCTCTCGAACATCTTCCTGATGGTCTTGGCGGCAGCCGGAGCCCAGGTGCCGTTCTCAATGATGCCCACCGTACGGTTGGTGTAGCCTCTTTCGGTGAGATGGAAGATCAGATCCTTCATGAACGGGAAGATATCATTCATATAAGTGGTTGTCGCAAGAACCATCTTTCCGTAGCGGAAGCTGTCCTCAACGCACTCAGCAAGATCACTGCGAGCCAGATCATTTACAGCAACCTTCGGGCAGCCGAGCTCTTCAAGCCTCTTAGCCAGGATCTCTACAGCCTTCTTTGTATTGCCGTATACGGAGGTGTAGTTGATGACGATCCCCTCGGTCTCAACGCCATAGGAGGACCAGATATCATAAAGCTTCAGGTATTCGCTCAGGTCGCCGCCCAGTACTGGACCGTGCAGTGAGCAGATAAACTTGATCTCCAGGGAAGCAGCCTTCTTCAGGACAGCCTGGACATTCCTTCCGTATTTGCCTACGATACCGAAATAATAGCGGCGTGCTTCGCAGGCCCACTCATCATCCGGCGTATCATTTGCACCAAACTTGCCGAAGCCGTCTGCTGCAAAGAGTACCTTATCATAATCATCATAGGTCATCATGACTTCCGGCCAGTGAACCATCTGTGCCTGAATGAAATGCAG
>CADBQK010000149.1 GCA_902796775.1 uncultured Lachnospiraceae bacterium | reverse complement strand
TCTGCCTGGCTTTTTTTAATCTTATCCAGTTTGGTAGCAATGATTGCAGGATTAAAGCCGCAGCTCTGAAGCCACCGGTACATGCGGCGGTCATTCTCTGTCGGATCATGACGGATATCGATCAGCTGAAAAACCATCCTCAGCTGCCTGGAACTGCGCAGATAGCGCTCCACCATCTTGTCCCATGCAGCTCTGGTTTTTTCCGAGATCTGGGCATATCCGTATCCGGGCAGATCGACGATATATATCTGATCGTTGACATGATAATAATTGATCGTCTGTGTCTTGCCCGGTTTTGCAGAGATCCTGGCAAGGGACTTACGTCCCATCAGAGTGTTGATCAGAGACGATTTCCCGACATTTGACCGGCCTGTAAAAGCTGCTTCCGGATGGATATTGTCGGGAAGTCTGCTTGTGATACCGCAGACCGTCTCCAATTCCGCTTTCTTGATAATCATGGTGTCACTTCCTGCAGCCGGATGATGACAGGCATCTTACGGCTGTTCCTCCTGTGCTTTCTCTACAGTCTCCGGCAGATGTTCCAGAGCGGCAGGCAGGATATCCTCCATTGTCTTTGCATAGACAAAACGCATCCCCCGTGTGATCTCTCTGTCCAGTTCTTTGATATCACGCCGGTTTTTTTCCGGTACGATGACAACATGAATACCGGCGGTACGGGCAGCGATCACTTTCTCACGCAGACCTCCGACAGGGAGTACACGCCCCCGCAGCGTGATCTCGCCGGTCATGGCGATACTGGCCCTGACCGGAATTGCAGTAATAGCAGAGATCATAGCCGTTGCCATTGTCACGCCTGCAGAAGGACCATCTTTGGGCACGGCACCTTCCGGGATATGGATATGGATATCATTTTCTTCAAAAAATTCCTTCCCGATCCCGAATCGGGGGCTGATCGAACGGATATAGCTGATCCCCGCCCGTGCACTTTCCTTCATCACATCGCCAAGCTGGCCGGTCAGTTCAAACTGCCCCTTCCCCGGCATGACATTCACTTCCACGGAAAGAGTATCCCCGCCGACACTGGTCCAGGCAAGTCCTCGTACAATGCCAATCTCGTTCTGCTCATTCACAGGATTGACCTCATATTTTTTCTGCCCGAGGAAACGCTCAATATTACGGTCTGTGATCCGGACGCTCTTACGTCCGTTCTGGAGGATCATCCGGGCAGCCTTTCTGCACACATCCGAGATGCAGCGCTCCAGCTGCCTGACACCTGCTTCTTTTGTATAGCAGGTGATCATAGCTTCCAGTCCTTTATCTGTAATACCCAGCTGCCTGGGCTCCAGCCCGTTAGCGGTCAGCTGTTTATCCACCAGGTGCTCCCTGGCGATATGGAATTTTTCGTTCTGCGTATAACTGCTGATCTCAATGACCTCCATACGGTCCAGCAGAGGTCTGGGGATCGTCTGCAGCGTATTGGCAGTCGTTATGAATAATACTTCCGACAGATCCAGCGGCACTTCCAGATAATTATCCCTGAAGAAACAGTTCTGCTCGGGATCCAGTACTTCCAGCAGGGCAGAGAAGGTATCCCCTTTGTAATCCGTGCTCACTTTATCTATCTCATCCAGTACCAGCACCGGATTGCGGACACCGGCCTGACGCAGGGATGCTGCGATCCGTCCCGGCATAGCACCGATATACGTCTTGCGGTGACCGCGGATCTCCGCTTCATCATGCACACCGCCCAGGCTGATACGGACATATTTCTTGTTCAGAGCCCTTGCCACGGAACGGCCAATCGAAGTCTTGCCCGTCCCCGGAGGGCCAACCAGACAAAGGATCGGCGTATTTCCCTTTTTGCTGAGCATACGCACAGCCAGGTATTCGATGATCCTTTCCTTTACTTTTTCCAGACCGTAATGGTCTTCTCTCAAGATCTTTTCTGCTTTGTCAAAATCCTTGTTGTCGGTACTTTTCCGGCTCCAGGGGATTTCAAACATAATATCGATATAATTCCTGTAGACCGCACTTTCAGCGGTATTGCCAGCTGATGATTTCAGCCGGCTGATCTCTGCCCGGATCTTATCCTTCACAACAGAAGGCGCCCGGAAATGCTCAAGCCGCTCCATCAGTGCATCGACTTCTCCAAGCGGATCGTCTCCCAGCTCCTCACGGATCGTCTTAAGCTGCTCTCTCAGCACATACTCTCTCTGGTTTTTTTCCAGTCGTGTCTTTACCTTATCCTGAATCTCCTGCTGGATTTTCAGCACCTCGTATTCATGAAGAAGCAGACTGTAGAGCTTCATATGGCGCTCTTTCAGACTTCCTATCTCCAGAAGTGCCTGACGATCCTCCCATTTCAGAGGCATCCGGGCCGCCAGCTCATATGTAAGCTGTGAAGGATCGGTCGTGCTCTTGATGGAATGCTCGATGTCTGAACTTATTTTGGTCCCGGCCTGTACATACTGGCCGATGATCTCCCGCAGACAATTTACCATCCCTTCAGCGGTCTCCGGAGTCAAAGATGCATCTTCATCCTCCTCGCGCTGCACCTCAAAATACAGGTATGGTTTCAGAGCGATTTCTTGTGTCACTCTCGCCCGGTATACTCCCTCTGCCAGAACACGGACAACATTCCGGGGCATTCTGACAATCTGACGGATTTTTGCCACTGTCCCTATCTCAAACAGGTCAGCTACATCCGGGTCTTCTGTATCCGGACTCTTCTGTGCAAGAAGCATGGCCATCTGTCCATGAGCCAGCGCATCCTCAACCGCTGCGATCGATTTTTGCCGGCTGATGTCAAAGTGCACTACTGTCCCGGGCATTACCACGAGTCCGCGCAGGGCAATTACAGGAATCCTGTTCCCTTTTTCGCTCATATCAAGCTATCTCACCGCCGCTCTTTGGCTTTTTTCTGCCAACATTTCTTCCGGAAACCTTTTTCTCACCATGCTCGAGCTTCGGTCCCTCAGTCCCATCTACGACCCCTTTGGTCACGATACACTTCACGACCGAATCGTCCGAAGGGATGGAATACATAATATCCATCAAGGCAGCCTCGGCAATTGCCCGCAATCCTCTGGCTCCGGTATTTCTCTGGGAAGATAAGCGGGCAATCTCCCGGATAGCTTCCTCTTCAAACTCCAGTTCCACGCCATCCATCTCAAACAGTTTCCTGTACTGTTTGACAATAGCGCTCCGGGGCTCGGTCAGGACCCTGATCAGCGCATCCTCATCCAGCAGATCGAGAGATACGATGACCGGTACTCTGCCGACAAACTCCGGAATAATTCCATACTTTACAAAATCCTGCGGCAGCGCCTGCCGCATCAGCTCCCCGATATTGGAAGACTCTTCCTTTGACCGGATCTCTGCATTAAACCCGATCGACTGCCCGCCGATCCGGTTCTCAATGATCTTCTCCAGACCGTCAAATGCTCCTCCGCAGATAAACAGGATATTGGTCGTATCGATCTGGATAAACTCCTGATGCGGATGCTTGCGCCCGCCCTGAGGGGGGACGGAAGCGACTGTCCCTTCCAGGATCTTGAGCAGCGCCTGCTGTACGCCTTCGCCCGACACATCTCTGGTAATGGAGACATTTTCCGATTTTTTGGAGATCTTATCGATCTCATCAATATAGATGATCCCCTGCTGGGCGCGGCTGATATCATAATCTGCTGCCTGGATCAGTTTAAGCAGAATATTTTCTACATCCTCACCAACATAACCAGCCTCTGTCAGGGAAGTTGCATCCGCAATTGCGAAGGGTACTCCCAGGATCTTGGCCAGTGTCTGTGCCAGAAGGGTTTTGCCTGAACCGGTCGGCCCGGTCATGATGATATTGCTCTTCTGCAGCTCTACATCCGAAATATCCTCGGACATGATTCTTTTATAATGGTTGTATACCGCCACGGAGAGAACCTTTTTTGCTTCCTCCTGGCCGATCACATATTCATCCAGGAAAGCCTTGATCTCTTTCGGCTTCATCAGGTTGACATCGCCGTAATCCGAGGCGCTGCCCAGCTCATCCTCAATGATTTCCAGACAGATCCCCACACAGGCCTCGCAAATATAAGCATTCGGTCCTGCGATCAGTTTCCTCACCTGGGATTCCGGCTTGCCGCAGAACGAGCATCTGAGCTGTTTTTTATTATCAGAATAACCAACTGCCATTCCTTTATGTTTCCTCCAAACTTATATCCGTATGCTGCAGACTCCCCCTTCTTAAGGAAGCATCTGCCCATCTTTCAGCCCCGGACTCAGGCTCTCTTTGTCACGACAGCATCGATCAGTCCGTAGTTTAAAGCCTCTTCTGCAGTCATATAGAAATCTCTCTCTGTATCCTGAGCAATCTTTTCCAGAGGCTGTCCGGTATTTGCCGCCAGGATCTCATTAAGCATTTTCTTCGTATACTGAATATGCTCGGCAACGATCTGGATCTCCGTAGCCTGTCCCTGCGCTCCGCCGGAGGGCTGGTGGATCATGATCGTGCTGTGAGGCAGGGCAAGTCTCTTACCGGGCGTACCGCCGGCAAGCAGGAAAGCGCCCATGCTTGCTGCCATCCCCATGCAGATCGTGGAAACATCACACTTGATAAACTGCATAGTATCATAGATAGCCATACCTGCAGAAACCGCACCGCCGGGGCTATTGATGTACAGCTGGATATCCTTGCCCGGATCTTCGGACTCCAGGAAAAGAAGCTGGGATACAACCAGGCTGGCTGTCACATCATTGACTTCCTCTCCGAGAAAAACGATCCTCTCCTTCAGGAGCCTGGAATAAATATCAAAAGCTCTCTCTCCCCGGCTGGATTGCTCTATAACAGTAGGTACTAAACTCATTTTTGTTCACTCCATTCCAGTTAGATGATGAATGGAGGCTGCCATACTGAATATAACCAATCGGGCAGCCTCCATGTTTATTCATCCTGTGCGGTTGTCTACTCTTCCACGACAGCTTCTACTTTTTCTTCCTCAGCCTTTTCAACCTTCACAATGTTAGCTGATCCAACTACGAAATCCAGAGCCTTGTTTGCAAGGACATCGTCCTCAACTGTCTCCTTCATTTCCGCGGGAAGAAGATCCTTCACCTGCTCAAGGGTGACGTTGTACTGCTGGGCAAGCTTGCCGTACTCGGCGTCAAGCTCTTCTGCAGTTGCTGTAATGCCTTCTGCCTCTGCAACAGCCTTCAGTGCAATCCTTCTCTTGATGTTTTTGACAGCCTGCGGCTTCATCTGAGCAACAAAATCATCCATGCTCATGCCGGTTACACTGAGGTAGAAATCCATGCTGAGGCCATTCATAGCAAGCTGCTGCGAATATCTGTCAGCCATATCTTTTGCCTGCAGCTCAGCCATCGGATCGGGCACATCGATCTCAGTTGTCTCAAGAACCTTGTCGACAGCCAGCTCTCTGGTCTTCTGCTCTGCCTGCTCTTCCTTCTGCTTCAGAAGCTGGTTTTTAACCTCTTCCTTATACTCTTCCAGTGTATCACACTCGGAAACATCCTGTGCGAACTCGTCATCCAGGATCGGGAGATCCTTTCTCTTTACTTCTTTGGCTTTTACATGGAAGACAACCGGCTTGCCAGCCATCTCATCCTGGAAATAATCTTCAGGGAAAACAAGATCCAGATCTCTCTCTTCACCTGCGCTGATGCCGATCAGCTTCTCCTCAAAACCGGGGATGAAAGAATTGGATCCCAGAGTGAGGGAATGGCCGTTGGCTTTGCCGCCTTCAAACGGCTCGCCGTCCATCATGCCGGCATAATCGATGATCACAATATCACCATTCTCTGCAGGGCCGTCGACTGTCACTTCCCTGGCATTCTTATCCTGGACTTTTGCAATCTCAGCAGAAACCTCTTCCTCTGTTACAGCTGCGATCTCCTGCTCAATGGTCAAGTCCTTATACTCGCCCAGCTGTGCTTCCGGCATTGTGGCAACCTCTGCAGTATAGATAAAATCTTTGCCCTTGCCGATCTGTACAAACTCGATTTTAGGCTGGGATGTGATGTGCACATCTTTTGCTTCCAGCACTGCTTCATCATAGGTGCTGGGGAGGATGATATTTGTTGCCTCCTCGTAGAACATCTCCGGCCCGTACATCTTCTCGACCATACTCTGGGGCACTTTGCCCTTACGGAATCCCGGCAGTGAGATCTGGCTTCTCATCTTCAGATACGCCTGTGTGATCCCCTTGTCAAACGTCTCCGCCGGCACCGTTACGGTCAGCTTTGCCATATTATGTTCCAGTTTTTCAACCTGCACCTGTACACTCATGATATTCCTCCATTGTCGCTTTTTTTTGATAAAGAAGCCTCTGCTTGCCGATTTGCGGTCCGTTTGCAAAGGACAGTCTTTTCTTTAACTTTTTTTGGTCAAACTTAGATTAGTATATTATATCGCCCTAAAGTTGTAAATACTTGGAAGTGCGATTTTTTGAAATCTTGTCTGAATATTGCCTGTATTTTTCCTGTATACGGCTGTAAATCACCAGCATGCCTTCGGCTGCTGCCGGCCCGGCAGCCCTTATAAGCTCTCATACGAAATCTTACTGGCCATTATAATCATTATACAGCTGCTGGTCATAGTACTCTTCTTCCTGAGTGGGATTATCGTAATACTCCTCTGGCGATACGCATTCACACCAGGCATCCGGTATTTCGTCATAAGAGTAGAAATATGCTGTATACAGGTACTCCTCAGGCGTATAGGATGTAGCTCTTCTGTCACAATTTCCGCACATTTTCACGGCAATCACTTCGTGATCTGTACAGTAATCGGTCGGAATACTGTCCTCGGCCAGGAACTCTGTCGATGTCGGGCACCCTCTGGATGGAAGCAGTCCGGATTTGCTGCATACCGTCACCTTCTGCACAGAATCCGGCATCTTGAAATCCGCATCCTCTTTCCCTTCCAGTACTTCATTCATAATATTGCGCCACAGTGTTTTGTGCTCGTTGTAGCTGTAGTTGATCCTTCCTCTCATGGAGACGCTGTTATCATATCCCAGCCAGATCGAAGCAGTGTAGTATGGCGTAAAGCCTGCAAACCAGAGGTCTGTATAGTACTCGGTCGTTCCTGTTTTGCCGGCCTCGGCAATGCCGTAATTATTGATTTTTGCGGCTGTACCGGTTCCCTTGGTCACAACATCCTCCATAGCGCTGGTCAGCAGCCAGGCGGTAGAGTCCTTTATAACACGGTGTGTCTCCGGAACGTTCTCCAGAAGGATATTGCCATCCTTATCCAGGATCCTTGTATAGAAGATAGGCTCTGTGTAGATGCCGCCGTTGGCGATTGCAGAAAAAGCGCCTGTCACTTCCAGGTTGCTTACACCGTTGTAAATACCGCCCAATGCGATCGGCGCAAAGTTATCATTGACCTCATCCATGGTCGTAATGCCAAAACTTTTTAGATACTGGAGTGCCAGAGATGTACTGACATTTTCCACCATCCATTTAACGGTGACTACATTCATGGAATTGTAGATCGCTTCACGCATCGTCACTGTACCCTGATAGGATTTCGCGTTAGTATTAAAAACCTCATACCCGTCAGGAGTTGTATACGGCTCATCCTCCTTGGTGGAAGCCAGCGACTGCCCGCATTCTTCCAGCGCAGCGGCATAAACTGCCAGGATCTTAAAGACGGAACCCGGCTGCCGCAGCGCTTGTGTAGCACGGTTAAAGCTTCGGTTTTCTGTCTTGGCTCCCCGGCCGCCGCTGATTGCCAGTACATGTCCGTTATGCTGGTCCATGATCACAAAGGAAGACTGCGCCTGTACAACCAGCTTCAGGGTCTCCCCAAGGACCTCCTTTACATTCAGGCTCTTTTTATAGTCATCTACAGCCGTCCGGGCCTGCTCTTCATTCGCATAAAGAAGATCACAGTTTGCAGCCCCGTAGAATGCCTGCAGAGAGTTCTCATCTACATTAAACTCGTTCCCATTCTGGTCGATATAGGAAAAAGCCCAGTCAAGATAGTACTCCTTTGATGAGAAATTGTCATTGTTTGCATAGTACTTATCTACGATCGCCTGGATCTGAGTATCTTCGGTCATGTAGATCTGCAGACCGCCGCTGTAGATGGCAGAAGCAGCCTCATCTCTGGTGTACCCGAGCTTGGTCTGGAGATCGCGCATCACCTGGTCAATACAGGCATCTTCAAACCAGGTGTAGATCACCTCTTCACTTTGCTTATCCTCATTGACCTTCCGGATCCGTTTATAGATCTTGTCGCTCTCAGCCTCGTTATACTGCTCTTGTGTGATATAACCGAGAGTCAGCATGTTATTCAGAATGATCTTCCGGCGGGCTTCATTCCTCTCCTGCCCGTCGATTGGATTGATCTTGGTAGGAGCCTGTGCGATAGCTGCCAGTACAGCAGATTCCGAGACAGTCAGTTTCTTTGCGCTCTTATTAAAATAACGCTGGGCTGCCTCTTCGATACCGTAGGCGCCGCGGCCCAGATTGATGGTATTGAGATAGGCTTCCAGGATCTCATTTTTCGTCATCTGCTTTTCCAGCTGGATCGAGAGATACCATTCCTGGAATTTCCTCTTAAAACGCTCGGTCTGGTTTTCCTCATCCCCGCCGCCGAAAACGGTCAGCTTGATCAGCTGCTGGGTAATGGTACTGGCACCCTGTGAAAAATCGTGGCTGGCAATGCCTACAAAGAGAGCTCTGATAATACCTTTCGGATCGATCCCGTTATGTTCATAGAAACGCTGATCTTCGATCGCCAGAAATGCCTCCGGTACATACTCCGGCAGCTCGTCAATGGAGATGATCGTACGGTTAGACTGCGGGCCCACCAGCTCGATTGCCTGTTTACCATCCGGGTAATACATAACAGACTTAACCTTCGACGGCATAACATGATCAATGGAGATCTTCGGTGCGCTGTCGATCACACCATGGAACCCGCCGACAACTGCAAAAATCCCGGCAGCCATGGCAATGATCAGGGCGATCACCAGAAAACGCAGGATATTAAATGCTATCTTTTTTTCTGCTTTCGCACCGGCCGAGCGTATCCGCTTCCTGGTCAGCTTGGTGTTTAATCTACTGTAATCCATATATGTAATTCCCTCCACAAGTCCGGCATGATGCCGTCTTTGTTTTTTATCCTGAATCTGCTATATCTAAATAAGAAACTGTCCTGAACAGGATACTCCCCCGTTCCACTTGAAACTTTATTATAGCAAATATAGGAAGCAAAATAAAGAGAAAAGTGTTATACTATTTCTGTAAAAGAAAACATCGGAAATAGTCGAAAGGATCATACAGCTATGAGCTCGAATAAACAGCCGCTCCCCGCAGCATACCGGACTGTGATCGGAACAGGCAGTGCCGAAATCGTGGAGAAAAAGTCTCGTTTTATTGCGCATATTGCTCCGGCAGATTCAGAGGAGGCGGCGCAGGAATATATTGCAAAGATCCGCAAAGAATACTGGGATGCACGCCATAACTGCCATGCGTTCTGTGTAGGGCTAAGTCCGGAAATGTCTCGCTGCAGTGATGACGGTGAGCCGGCACAGACGGCAGGCAAACCGATGCTGGACGTTCTGATGGGGGCCGGTCTGAAAAATACGGTTGCTGTTGTTACCAGATATTTCGGAGGGACGCTGCTGGGTACGGGAGGCCTGGTCAGGGCTTATTCTTCAGCAGTACGTGAGGGTATTGCTGCATCAAGGATCATAGAAAAAAAACTATGTACCAGGATACAGACACGGATCGATTATGCTCTGCTCGGAAAAATGCAGAACCTTCTGGCAGGCAGCCAGATCATGACCGTGGATACGGTGTATGAACAGGATGTCATCCTGGATCTTCTGGTCCCCCAGGCTGACCTGCCCTGGCTGAGGAAGCAGACATCGGAGATTTCGGGGGGAAGTATCGTGCTTACAGAAACGGAAATCTGTTACGGTGCCGCTTCCGGGAATGAGGTTCTTCTCTTTCCTGTATGAGGGCAGAGACATATAGTCAGGCTTTAGCGCCTGACTTCTTCCTGTCCCATACAAGATGAATATTTTGTGAACTGTACGAAAACACTTTTCTTTTTACGAGCATTAAGCTATAATCACACATGCAGTAATCGGGAAGTGTCTGAAGCTTCCTTATGCAAAACAGTATGAGGCATTGTATTTCTACAAAAAATGGCCGCAGGATGAAGCGGCAGATGAAAGAAGAGGTTCATAACAATGAGTAAAAAATGGCTATATGCAGGCGCGCTCTGTCTTAGTCTTTCCCTGCTCCTGGCAGGCTGCGGCGGTAAGAATACCAGCTCGGAAACCGAGACGCAAGTGCCGGAGAGTGAAACTACTGAAACCACTGAAGCAGTATCCGAGGATATGAATAATCTGACTTACGCTTACGATTATGATGTGGAAAAGCTGGTTAAACTGGGAGATTACAAAGGTCTTCCGTATACGATCACAGACACATCTGTCTCGGACGAAGCAGTAAATGAAGAAATTCAGAATACACTGAATATGCAGGCTAAGCCGGAACAACTGACAGATAAAGTAGTCGAAACAGGAGACACGGTTAATATCGATTTTGTCGGCAGGATGGACGGAAAGGAGTTTGACGGAGGCTCCAGCAAGGATTACGCACTGGAAATCGGGAAGGGCAACTTTATCGATGGTTTTGAAGATGGCCTGATCGATCATAAGCCCGGTGAGGAAGTTGTCCTGAATCTGAAATTCCCGGATGACTACTCCAACAAAGATCTGGCCGGGAAAGATGCAGAATTTACCGTCAAGATCAATTACGTGGAAGGTGAAAATATCGTTCCCGAACTTACGGATGAATTTGTGGCAGGACTTGGTATCACAGATGTTTCCACTATAGATGAGTACAAAGAATATGTCCGTAATCAGCTGACCACCCAGAATGAGACAAATGCCAAAGAGGCACGCCGCGAAGAGCTGATCAGGGAAGCAGTCGAAAATGCTGAAATCCTCGAGTATCCGGAGGATCTGGTCAAGCAGTATAAGGATTCCTTCATCAGTTATTATGAACAGTATGCTTCTTATTATGGTACTACTCTGGAAGAGTTCCTGGCCCAGTACGGCGGCTTTTTCGGTACAAACGCAAAGACTGCGGAAGATCTCAACCAGGAAGCAGAGGCATATGGGAAAGACTCAGCCGGCAATATGCTCGTGATCGCTGCAATTGCCAGGCAGGAAGGCATTGAGATTACAGACGATTTCTACCAGAAAAAACTGCAGGAATATGTGGAGCAGTATGGTTTTGAGAACGCAGAGGCACTGGAAAACCAGTACGGGAACCGCTACCTGAAGCAGATCATGATGAATGAGGAAGTAATCGAGTTCCTGGAGAAAAATGCCAAGGGCGTTGAGCCGAAAAACACTCCGGAAACAGCTGAAACAGCAGAGAGCGGCTCTCAGGCAGAGACTTCTGCCGAGTCGGAAACACAGGCAAAATAAAGTAAACCAGCAAAAAAAGCGAACGGCAGCCGGTTTTGTAACGGCTGCCGTTCGCTTTTTCGCTTTTTTCTCTAGAGTATTCCCTGCCCTGGTCACCGGATCTTTCTAGTAGCTGTTAAGCCTGTCGCCGGATTCATCGGCATTTTTCTCAATACCGGCGATCTTTACTTCATAACTGAAAGAATCACTGACACGGATCGTTACCGTTTCTCCTGTACGCCTCCCCATCAGTGCTTTTGCTGCCGGAGAGTCGAGCCCGATCAGGCCTTCCAGCACATTCTGACGAACGGTCGTAACGATACGCCAGACTTCCTGCGTACCATCCTCCGGATATTCCACGGTGATCCGGTCGTTGATCCCTACGGTATCCTCTTCGGAGGTGTCCTCAATAACCCTGGCAGTCCGGATCATATTCTCCAGATATTTAATCCTGCTGTTGTTCTGTCCATTTGCCCGTTTTGCGGCATAATACTCAAAATTCTCGCTCAGATCCCCCAGAGCCCGCGCTGCCTGCAGCTCTTTGACGACTTCCTGTCTGACGTCGCGCTTTCTGTGCAGCAGCTCCTCCTTCATCTTCCGGATATCTTCCTTTGTCAATTCGTCATACATCTTCTGAATACTCCCTTTGGCTTATTGCAGGGACCGGCCGGCCTGTGCCATCGTCCCCTCATATATGCATACCTGATAATCATCTGAGGATACCGCTCTGATCAACGGCGTCTATCGCCTCAGCGATCTTCTCGGGAGAAAGCACCAGTGCAAAACGTACAAAGCCCTCTCCCAGACTGCCAAAAGCACTGCCGGGCGTGATGATCAGGCCGGACTTTTCCATCAGCTGCAGGACAAAATCTTCTGAGCTGGCAAATTTCTCCGGGATCGGTGCCCAGGAAAACATGGTGCCTTCGCTGAGAGGAACGTTCCATCCGATCTTTGTAAATCCCTCGGAAAGGGCATGATTTCTGCGGTTATATTCCTCACACTGTCTGGTGACAGAGTCCTGCGGACCTGTAAGGGCGGCGATTGCACCATACTGGACCGGGTAGAAGATCCCGTAGTCGATCTGGGAGCGGACGCTCTTAAATTTCTGCACGATTGCTTCATTGCCGACAGCAAAGGACATCCGTGCTCCGGTGTAATTGTAGGACTTTGAAAGTGAATAAAACTCTACGCCTACTTCCCTGGCCCCATCAAAGGAAAGGAATGAACGGCCCGGACGGCCGGTATATGTGATATCCGAATATGCATTATCATGAAGAATGATGATATTGTTCTTTTCGGCAAATGCAATCAGTTCTTCATAAAAGCTGTCCGGAGCAGCAACGCAGACCGGATTGAGCGGATAGGAAACGATCATGAATTTTGCCTTGCGGGCCAG
>CADBQK010000148.1 GCA_902796775.1 uncultured Lachnospiraceae bacterium | reverse complement strand
GCAACAGGCCTGAGTTGCTAATCATGTTGCACAGTGCTTTCAGAACCTGATTTTGCTCAAAAACACCCACTTCTCGTACCCTGCAGATTTTTTGCCCGCTTACCGTCGTTTTCCCAGATTCCAGTCCAAGGGCAATAAAACGGTACGAGGGCAATAAAACGGTGCGAGGGCAATATTCTTAAATGCGATTGTGAGATCGGAGTAAGCTATGCTCATCAGTACCGATAGCTGAGACACCTCCAGCTGGCGGACTATACACTTGAATGGTTCGGTGGTAATATAAAGATAATACTGAAGTGTGGATAAAGTCATAGCGGCCAAAGAGGATTTAAAGTACTGTGTATCTGTAAGGAACGGAATCAGAAATGAATAATCGACAACAAATCAAAGATGAGCGGGAAACATATTACATTGGCGGCAAACCATATTTCGGAATCCCACCGGTGAAGAAAGAAGCGGAGAAAAATCCTGAGCGATTAAGCCCAAAGAAACAATATAAGAAAACAAGTAAAACAGAAATAACAAAGATTGTTTATGACGCCGCCTATATCAGTTATGTTGAGAATGGTGAGTCCGCTGCAGTTTTTATCACAAGAGATATTGCAATTAATGTTCCAACAGGCGGGAAATGGGTAGATATGCTGCAGACAGATGGTTGGAAACGCCGTGACGGACGCTGGGTTTTTAAAGAGTTCACGGTGGAGTTATTCCCAAGAAAGAAACACCCCGTCTATCCAGAGAACGCATCCGACGAGCAAAAGAAATATATCACATGGAAAACTGCTCATGAGGATATTTCGGAGCAAAGGAAGAATGGTGCAAAGGGACCGATGTATCGAATCTTTCCGAAACTGGTAAATAGGAATCCGAGCAACGGAAAACCAAAATGGGAGTACGATATCACCAGGGTGGAGAAGATATAAGCATATGGATCTGTCCACAAGTGTATTTTCATTATCATGTGACACGCAGCAATTAAAAGGACAATACGGAAATCCAGATGGATCATATAAGAGTCGGCGGTGTTGGAGGAACCATGAACAATAAAGGCAAAAGCACTGCTCTCGTAATAATCTTAATACTTATCGTTGCTCTGGTCGTGGCATACCTCGCGATGACGCAGATGGGAAATCTGGGTTTCGGAAAGAAGCAGGAAGGCCAGACGCAGAATCTTGTCAATATAAGCGATGAGGATCTCCTCCAACAGGCTAAGGATCTTATTGATTCGATCAATACAAACGATCAGGATATTGTGCAGCAGGCACAGGATATTGTGAACCAGCTAAACCAGGCACAGCAAAATGCGGTACAGGAACCATGATTGACTGGAATAATAATGGAAAAATAGATCCGGAAGAAGTATTCCTGACACAGGAGATACTGGGAGAGGAAGAGTCGGAGCATGAGGAACCCCCGGCACCTTCCCGCAAGTCTGCAGGCTGCCTTCTGTCTCTTCTCACCCTGCCAATCATCATTATGAAAGGACTACGGCTATGAAATACGATGCTTTAACTGAATACCTCCATCAATCCGGCCATTCCTCAGTAACTCTTTCTTTTTCTCAATTGGAATCAATCCTTCAGTTCAGACTTCCTCCCAGTGCGAGAAAATACAAGGAGTGGTGGGGCAATGGAAATCATAGCCATGCCGACGGATGGATGAATGCAGGGTATCTGGTTGACAATTTTAGCCTAACCCAAGAGACGGTGACATTTTGTAAGGACGGGAGTGTATCTGTTCCTAATGCAAAACAACCACCTCAGCAAAGGACCAAACTTGCTATACAGACGTCTACATCTCTCAGACGACAGACAGATGATATCATAAAAGTGTGTGGCTATCTGTTTACCTTCGTCCAGGAGTTGACTCCGGAATGCGATGGAGATGGGAATATCAAGGAGTATCAGCCACAAGCCGGCTATCAGAAGAATAAGCCATTGAACCAGCATGGTTCGGGTTCTTTCTGTCGATTCACTATCCATGCCGGGAACTGGCCGGGTGTATACCTTTGGGTTGCTGGCGACGAGATTATCTATATCGGAGAGACATCAGGACTGGCGAGGAGATTTAACACCGGTTACGGAGTGATCGAACCTGTGAACTGCTACGTTGGTGGACAGAGTACCAACTGCAAGATGAATAAGGTTGTGTTAGAGCAGACGAAGAAAGGACAGTACGTGAAGCTGTATTTCTATGAGACGAACGAGTACAAGAAGATTGAGCTAGAGTTGCTGAATCAGATCAAGACGAAATACAATGTGAAGGATAACCAATGACACCAGAAAAGATTAATCGTTTGCTGTGTACAGCCGGAAAGAACTTCTTCATTCTGCATATTGAGGATATTCTTGCTTCCTTCGATCGACTCGATAGCGATCCAGATTTCAAGGCACAGAAGATCAGAGACTACTATGCTGATCAGCACGGCTTTGAAAGTAAAGATGAATATGGAATCAGAGTGAGGCTTAATGCCGTGATGCAGATTGTTAGAGCAGGAGAGGTGAGGGTTGCGCTGGAAATGATCAATACAGATGATTCCAGGATTATGCCAGAGGCAGTGGAGAAGATGAAGCAGTTGTTGCGGGAGGTTTTTGCATGACCTACTACTACCCATTCGGCCAACAATTACATCCCCTCGTCCAGCAGGACAGATCACCGAAATCTGTCTTTGTCCTTGGCGTTTATGCCAGCGCTGTGCATGCAAGATGGAAGAAGGATGGTCAGATCATTTGTCAGGCTCTTGCCGTAGCAAGTGAGCCACGCATTTTCTGGGATGGGAATCCGCAGGAAGCAAGTGCAATCATTTGTCATATCAGCATCCCGTCGGAACTTGGAATACTGGAG
>CADBQK010000147.1 GCA_902796775.1 uncultured Lachnospiraceae bacterium | reverse complement strand
GCATTATGCAATAACAAATGATGCAGACGAATATATGGGCACGGTAAGCCTTAAGCATATCAGAGATCGGAAAGCAGAATTCGGAATTACTGTAAGATCCTGCGCAATGGGAAAAGGCTATGCGCAGTTTGGAATGAACAGCATCATCAAGAAAGGGTTTTCAGAACAGGGATTAGACGAGATCTACTGGTGTGTATCGCCGGAGAATGTCCGGGCCTTGCGGTTCTACGACAAAAACGGGTATGAACGGAGTAAAAAGCCAAATATCAATCCATCATATTATTCTCCGGAAGAAACGGCTAAAATGATTTGGTATTGTGCCAGAGTATAAGAGCTCAATAACAGTTTAGATTACAGCAGCGGCGAAATTACCGTGAGGACATTTCCCTCTGCGTTTTAGACATGATTTAATCAATCACTAAACGGGAGAAATAATGCGCAGCTCAATTGACGTATTGATCACATTTTATAATCAGGCTATGTATGTTGATCAGACACTCTCATCAGTACTTAAGCAAAAGGGAGATTTTGATCTTCATATTCTCGTAGGAGATGATGGCTCAACTGATAATACACTTGCACTTATTGAAGAATGGCAAAAGAAGTATCCTGAAGTGATCCAAGTGTATCAAATGCATAGACAAAGTGATACATATTATGTCCCGGGATTCCGCTCATCACAGAATCGTTTAAACCTATTGAAATATGTCAGATCTGACTATTTCATTTTCCTGGACGGAGATGATTATTTCGACAGGGATGAGAAGCTGCAGCAGCAATTGAGTATTCTCGAGAAAAAAGAAAACCAGGATTGTGCCGCATGCGGACATGCTATTGATGCAGTTTTTAGTAATGGAGATAGGAGACCGTATGCACGTTTACCGGACGAGGAAAGAAAATATACCCTGAAAGAATATTGGAGCAGTGCGTATGTGCACACTGACACAATACTTGCCAGAAGTAATATCATTCATACTCTGCCCTATGATAAGGTCGAGAATAATTTTAATGATAATCTGATTACATTTCTGGTCCTTCAACAAGGGAAACTATATTATTTTCCTGCGACAATGGCAGTTTATCGACAAACCGGAGACGGTATATGGACGGGAAGTACGGGCGTTGTCAAAAATCTGCGAAATATATTCCTCTATGATTTGGCAATCAGTATTAATCCGAGCCTTAAATCGGAGACACGCGCACGTTTTGCTTATTCATGGAAAACACTGTTTCATAACAGACAGAATATCCATAAAGCAGATCTGTTGCCATATGATAAAGAAGCCAAGGATAAAGGATTAGAGTTTTCAAAATACTGGGTTAATTTTGAAGATCTTAATAACAAAGAGAGACTGAAACTATATAAAGAATACCTATGTGTAATTATTAATAGTTACGAATACAGACTGAAAAGGAAAATAGAACAGCGGTAATACCACGTTCTGTATACCAGGCGGGAAAGAGAACACCGGAAAGTTGCTGAAGAAGGGAAAAAATGGATCAGAGCTGCAAAAACGAGAAAAGAATAATTATCTCCCTGACCTCATATCCGGCAAGAATTCGACATGTCGGTGCCGTGCTGTCAACGATTCTTGCCCAAACGAAACAGGCTGATGAGATAATTCTGTGGTTGGCAGAAGAGCAGTTCCCGAAGAAAGAAAAGAATTTGCCGAAAGATATACAGAAACTCATTCACGAAGGTACGATTACTCTCCGCTGGTGCGATGATCTGAAACCGCATAAGAAGTATTTTTATGCATTTCAGGAATACCCGGAAGATTTGGTCATCACAATTGATGATGATGTTCTCTATCCGCCTGATATGATTAAGAGCCTATATGATTCCTATCTCCGGCATCCAAATGCTGTTTCTGCGCTGCGCGTACATCTTATGGTTTACGACGAGAAAACAGGGATCCTCCCATATAATGCGTGGATTTTGGATTATAGGGAAGCGGTTGGAGTAGAATCCATGCAGTTGTTCCACACGGGTAATGCTGGGGTGCTCTATCCGGTGCATCTGTTCAAAACAATTATGCTGGATCAGAAGGCGATTGAAGAAAACTGTTTATATGCAGATGACATATGGATTAAGCTGATGGAAATCATTTCAGATATCCCGGTTGTACTTGTCAACGGAAATTCTGATTTGAAATTTATTTCGAAAGTACAGGATAATGGACTATTTCAATATAATATTGCTCACAATGACGAACAAATGCTGAAGAGTATTCGCTGGACAGAGAGCAGGTTCGGAGAAGGAATCATAATGGGTAAGCTCATTTCTGCTCAAGGCGAGACCAATCTTCTCAGCATTGGCATGATTTCTGAATATTACAGCAAAAGGATAGAAAAAATGATAAAAAATGATTCGGAGATACTTAGCTCTTGGTCATTTCGAATTGGTCAAGCAATTACTTTGCCGGGAAGAAAGCTGAAAACAGGATTGGCGAAAACCGGGATCATAAAAAATAGCAACAGGGAGATGCTATGAGAAGTGCAGGCACTGTTCCAAAAGTATCGGTAATTGTTCCTGTTTATAAACCCGGGGAGGCAATCAAAAAATGCCTGAAATCTCTGCAGAGCCAGAGCCTTCAGGATGTTGAACTGATTTTTATTGATGATTGCGGCAATGACGGGTCATTACAGTATATTTGGGAAGCAGCAGAAAACGATAACAGAATCCGAATAATACAAAATGAAAAGAATTTGGGACCCGGAGCTACCCGAAACAGAGGTATCGAAACGGCATGTGGGGAGTATCTGACATTTGTAGATGCGGATGACTATATTACGGATGACTATTTGGAACTGCTGTATAATAAAGCAATCGATAGTTCTGAGAGAATCGTTCGTGGGACATTCGCGATCATAAACTCCGAAGATCTTTCCGCTGATCATCACAGGGGGAATCTGATGCTGAAGAGCATCCAAGAAGGAATAGCCGAAAAAAAACCACTTTATTCGGTATTTCTGACCCCGTTTTTATGTGCAATCTATCTCCGATCCTGGATTGTGGATTCCGGTATCCGTTTCGGAACAATGAACTACAGCGAAGATAAAATTTTCCTGTTGCAAGCCTGCTACACAGCCAAAACCATGGCGATTGAAGAACGAGCGATATACTACTATGTTCAAAATCCGCATTCGCTGGTACATACATTGACCGTGGAGCGTCTCCATGATTCCCTTGCAGCGAATGCGGTCCTGCTGAATTACATCAGGACGAATATGGAAAAAGAAGAGATCTCTGCTGAGTATCTTTTTCACTTGATAGAATATCCCCTTGTCATTCAGGCCGCCGCCGCAAGGCAGGATAAACTTAAAACAGAGGCATCAGAATATTTGCAGACGTTAGCAAACCAATCGAGGCTGTTTTCTGACGTTGTCAGTGGAAAAAAAAGATCAGCACTCGTAACGGCATTGACAGAGTATGGGGTTAATATCAGCCCGGGTATCTACTGGGTTGAAGGTGCAGAAGAAGAGTGGGCGCCATACATCGATGCGGTTCATCGGCTGCAGAGATTTGCGTTCTGCCATCCGGAAAGACTGGATTTATATGAGGATCTTGCAAAGCGGGCATTACGAAACGTCATT
>CADBQK010000146.1 GCA_902796775.1 uncultured Lachnospiraceae bacterium | reverse complement strand
GCATTCTTCTATTTTTCTCATCCCAGGACAAAGGCAAAGTATTTATCCATCTCTGCTTTTTCCCTAAATCTTGCCATATACACATAACGTCCCATGGATGGCCAGTCAATCGGAGGCATCTCCTCCTGCATCACGATCGCACTGCCGTATTCTTCCATGATCTCCTCGTGACTGTGCAGGAAACGATGGCAATCCTTACGGGCTGCATATGCACAGAGATAATGCTCATCCGAAACAGGGGTGACCCGCTGGTCGGAAGTGACCATTTCCGCATAGATCCGGAAAACATCAATCGACTGGGCAAAGTTCATCATATCGGGATCGTGGCCGCCTGCAGGGCGCATATTGACCTCCATCACAGCGAAGTCGCCTGCTTTGCCGATACCTTCATAATCCTTTGTTATCTGTATGAACTCAAAATGGACGAAGCGCCGGTCTGCATGAAAAGCTTTTACAGTCTTCCTTCCCAGTGCACGCAGTGCCTGCGGGACATCTGCAGTCGTGTAAAAATGAATGTTTTCGTCATTTTGCACCGTATCTATGACAGGTGCGTAGGTGCACATGGATTCGAACAGCGGCTCGCAGTGCGAATCTATGACAGCATCATAGGTACAGATATCCCCGTACAGAAATTCTTCCATCACATAGGGAACATCCGGGAGTTCCTTATAAAAGGCGATCAGCTCTTTAAGGGTATCCAGCTTCCAGGCACCGTTCGCACCGACCCCGATATCAGGTTTTACGATAACAGGGAAACCGACCTGCTCAGCAAATGCCTTTCCCGACGCAAGATCTGTAACGATATGCTGCCGCGGGGTCGGGATGCCGGCATCCTGGAAAACCTTCTTCATCCCTGATTTCCTGACCATCTCTCCAATGCCGTCCTCCCGGGTGCCGACAGCAATATTGAAATCCGTACGCAGCCGGGCATCCACAGGGAGCCAGTATTCGTTCAATGATTCCAGCCAGTCGATTCTTCCGTATTTATGGATGAAATACGCTGCAGCCCGGTAAACCTGGTCATACTCTTCCAGGGAAGACACGTAGTAGTACTCCGTCAGAGCATTTTTCAGCTGCTCATCCAGAGAATCATAGGGCTCATCCCCAATCCCAAGGACATTCACGCCGAGTTGGTGAAGACGATCGCAGAAATAGGTACATGTAACAGGATACGATGGTGAAATGAATACATAATTCACGGAAGATCCCCCTTCCCTGGAGCGAGGCTGCATGATACGGACGTCCCTCTGCAGCTGGTTTTCTGCGGATGATTTTCTGCGGATGATTATCTGTGGATATATCTGTAAACTATTTGTGCAGATATTAATCTATCTATGGATTATTTCCCGCGGATGATCCCTACACCTCAGCCCGGATCATCTTCCTTGTATACAGAACAACCGTATCTCCTTCCATCAGGATCAGATCTCCGCGGGGAACAAGCATGGTACCCTGACGTCTAACGACTACGATCAGCGTCCGTCTGGAGATATCCAGATCCCGGATTGCTGCTCCGTTCCATGGATGGCTCCCTTTCAATACAATTTCTTTGAGCTCAACAGGCTGCGCATCCTCCGGAGACTGCGCTCCCAGGATGAGTTTGTCGCCGGCGCGGATCACTTCCTCCCCGACCGGAATCACCGTTTCCCTTCCTCTCTGGATGATCGCAATGATCATCCCGGCCGGCAGACCCAGATCCCGTATCTTCTGCCCGCACCAGGCATCCTGTTTCTTCACCTTCACATGAATGAAGCGTACTTCCTGCTCCATCCCGTAATCGCCGATCTGCTTCAGACGTGTATACTGCTCTACGAAGCCGGCGGAAATAATACCGGTTGGGATCGCGACCATGCCCACCCCCAGAAAGGTGATGATAATACCCAGTACCCTTCCCAGCGTTGTCACCGGGTAGATATCCCCGTATCCGACAGTAAGGAGGGTAGATGCCGACCACCAGATGCCGGAAAAAGCATTCTGAAATACATCCGGCTGAGCTTCATGCTCCACACTGTACATACACAGGCTCGATGCCACCATCAAGATCACGATGATGAAAACAGATGACAGCAGCTGCTGCTTTTTGCGGATAATGACCTCGGCAATGACATTAAGTGAGTCATAGTACGCGTTGATCCGGAAGAGACGGAAGATGCGAGCCACGCGGAACATCCTGAAAACAATCAGTCCGGCAGGGAAAAAGACAGGGAGATAGTACGGCAGGAAGGACAGCAGATCTACGACACCTGCAAAGGAGGCGGCATAGCGCACAGTGGCACCGGCTTCACTTCTCTCCGGATACAGGCATTTTGCCGTAATGATACGCAGTACATAGTCGATCGCAAAAAACGCCACCGTCACTGCTTCGACCGTGTCAAACATGCGCCCATACTTCAGATCCATCACTTCAAATGTGGCTAGGATACTGCAGGTCAGATTCGCAATTAGAAGCAGCGAGCTGATGATATCATACCCGCAGCTGACCCAGTCTTCCAGCACACCGATTGAAATAATCCTGAACAACCGCTCCCTGGCGGCAGGCCAGGACTGCCGGCTTTCCAATGGCCTTTTCCGATTCACCGTCTTCTCCGTCCTTCTCTTTGCCGGCCAGCACAGCCCACTGTGTCAGGCTGCTGCTTTACCCGGCTGTAAATTTGCATATCCGCTCTAATAGTACCACGAAAGCCGGAAATTCAGCAATAGTCTGAAAAAGAAAGTGGAAAGTAAATAGTACCCTTCTGCCCGGAAATGCCGGTTCCCGATTTTTATTGTTCAGGTTTGCGTGCTAATCAGAAATCATAAGCACACT
>CADBQK010000145.1 GCA_902796775.1 uncultured Lachnospiraceae bacterium | reverse complement strand
GATTTCTCGGTGGCTCCGGATTTGGCGGAAACATCCCTCATTCCACGGGAGATCATCGGCTTCTGCAAGGGAAAAGTAGAAAAAATGCGGGCCAATCAGATGGCGGTAGCTGCAGAGGAGATGGCTTCTAACACAATTCGATACGGCGGCAAGAGCCTGAAGAGCATCGATGTCATGCTGTCCATCTCCGATGAGGAAATAGTACTTAGGCAGCGCGACGACGGAATTCCCTTCGATCCGACAGACTATACCTTTGACAGCGAACAGTATGAGTACAGTGGGATTGAGGCAATCCGTGCCCTGACAGACAAAATAACGTATCTGCGGATACTGGATATGAATAACACGACGCTGGAAATCAGTTTGCAGAAGTGAAAACGTTCGCATGCTTTCATTATATATCATAATCATATAGGAACAGGGGGCCAGAAGATGGATACTTTCAGAGAGATATTTGAAGCAAATGTCCGTAATCATCCGGATACCATTGCTGTACAGGATCCTGCGACGGGGACCGGCCTGACGTATGGAAAACTGGATATCCTGGCGGGGAGGGTGGCAGCAAAACTCCAGACTCAGGGTGTTGTAAAAGGGGATGTGATTGCCATCGTGCTGCCGCACAGTATTGAATTTATTGCTTCCGTACTGGCGGGCATCAAGCTTGGGGCGGCATTTGCGCCATTAAACGGATCGTATCCTCCTGACAGACTTCAGTATATTTATCAGGACTGTCAGGCAAAGGCAGTGATCACTCCGGATTTCATGGAGGATGTATCTGACTATCCCCCTCACGCCGCAGGCGCACCGATTATGCCTGAGGATGCGGCATTGCTGATCTATACCTCCGGATCGACAGGAAATCCCAAGGGCGTTCTGATCGATCACCGGACGCTTTTAGACAGTGCAAAAAGGACCATACAGTTCACCGGGTACAACGGATCGGATGTGATCGGGCTTGGTGCCCCGTTCTTCTTCATCGCAGGATCGTTATTCCTGTTTTGCGGACTGACGCTTGGCGTGACCAATGTCCTCGTTCCCGTATCCGCCATGCGCAATCCGATGGAGCTTTCAAAGACTCTGGCGCAGTATCGAGTGACCGCAATCTTTATCAGCCCCAAAATGCTGGGCTTTTTCAAGCCGTCTCCCGGCTCGCGGCTGCGTGTGGTGCTTACTGCGGGTGAGCGCCTGAGCGGGATCTATTCAGAAGATTTTCAGATTATAAACGCTTACGGTCTTTCTGAATCCTGCGCAAGCGCGCTGGGCTTCTACCTGGACAAGGCGTATGACAACACACCGATCGGCAAGCCCATGGGAGACATAAAAGCCTATATTCTGAATGAGAAAGGCGAGGAGGCTGAGGAAGGAGAACTCTGCCTGACCGGACTCCTTGCGCGCTGTTATCTCAATCACCCGGAAGAAAGCGCGAAGACCTTCATACCGAATCCCTTCCGGGAAAGGGACGGTCATCCCGTGATGCTGAAGACCGGCGACCTGGCCCGTATTCTGCCTGATGGAAATTTCCTGTTCCTCAATCGGAAAGACTGGATGGTCAAGATCAACGGCCAGCGCGTGGAGCCCGGAGAGATTGAGGCTGCGCTGCGCAAAGTTCCCGGAATCCTGGAGGCAGCAGTGAAGGATTTTACGGACGACCTCAATACATTTCTGGCTGCATACTATGTATCGGAGAAAGAAATTACGGATCAGGAGCTGCGGCAGGCACTCTCAAAAACCCTGCCGGCATATATGATTCCTGCATTTTTCGTGCGTCTTGAGAGCCTGCCGGTCAACGACAATGGCAAAGTGGACCGGGGAAAGCTTCCGAAACCGGAACAGGAGGAATCAAACGATCACAAAGGTGCCGCCCGTGAGCTGACTGCCCTGGAACAGGAGCTTTTGGATGTCTGCTCAGATGTTCTTGGCGGCAGGAGAGTGGCCGTGGACACTTTGTTGACCGAGGCAGGCCTTACATCGGTTTCGAGCGTGCAGCTTATGTCTCTTTTGAAGGAGAAATACGGCTTCAGCCCGGATGTGTCAGACTTGCTGCGCGGTATGAGT
>CADBQK010000144.1 GCA_902796775.1 uncultured Lachnospiraceae bacterium | reverse complement strand
ATTTCGGCGTTCCAATTTGTATGATGAAAGGCGGATGCATCTTCATTTCCTACGGCATTGCATCCGCTCGTATTTTATCTTATACCAACTTTCAGACTATGATTTGCACACTCAGGCGGACACATCTTTATCTCCTTAGCATTGCGTCCGCTCAAATCCGCAATCAGATGATGCCTGTATGCTATAATCTACCAATTTCAGCGGACACATCATTGTTTCTTTGAGATTGTATCCGCTCAAATTCTTCTCCTTACACTGCTTACATACCATGATCCGCACATTATGGCGGATGCATCTTCAGTTTTTTTGATATTGTGTCCGCTCAAGCCATTTGATTTCTTTCATTTGTATTGTTTTTCATGGTCTAATCTGAATATTTCGGCGGACGCATTTTACAGTATTTTCTTCTTCGTCTGCTCAGCATGCTTTCCGGCTCACCTACAACAGTTATATCTGCCTGCGCCCGACCCGGCAGCCCCGGCTGAATAGTAACAGAGGTAAGTTACTATTCAGCCGGGGTGAGCCTAAATCCAGGTGGCAATGATGCTTGATCTGCTTTTTGGTTTTCCCACCCACGGCAGCTTAGCTGCCTCCCGCCCTGATGTTGCTGCTTCCGCTGTCGCTGAAGCTTTTACTATGAAAAAACATGCTGAAAATTCTGGCCTGCCTTTTTGCCTTTCTTGTGGATAAACCGCGTGTTTTTCTGGCTTTATCAATCCGGGGACGCCATATCAGTGGATATCTTATCTGAAGACCTTCTCTTCAGCAGAAAGACAGGTTTCAGTTACTGCCCTGAAAGGAGTTATCCACACCCTTTCCTGCATGCAGGAAACATTGCACCGTCAGATTGACGGAGCCTGAAAACGGCCCGGATAGCGCATTTCCGCCTTCTCTGCTAAAATAATTGCAGAGATCTTGAAAAGGAGGAGCGCTGATAATGGGAAAACATACGGATTATGCGAAAGACCTGTATAAGCAGTTCGAAGAACTGTCTGCCCGTTTCAGCACCCTGGAGACGACCCAGAAAAAAGAGCATACGGATCTCGTCTATCTGAAACAGGACTTCAAAAAACTGCAGGAGCGCAACTCAGGCCTCGTGGATACGGTCAGTGAGCTGAAAGCCGAAAACGCCGACCTGAAAGCCAGAAATGAAGCCCTCTGTGAGGAGAACAGACTGCTCCGCGATGATAATGAGCGCATGAAGCGCATTCTTGGAAACAACAGTTCCAACTCCTCCCTCCCTCCTTCAACAGACGGTCCGGGTAAACCTGCGAACAGTTTCAATAACCGCAGATCAGGCAGCAGCCGGGGCAGGGGCGGCCAGCCGGGACATAAAGGTACGACCCTCACCAAGTCAGACATCGAAAAGAAGATCACTGCCGGACAGATCAGAGTAAAGGAAAAGTCGATGGGTTCCGGGAAAGGCATCCCTGTCGTACGTTATGTCCTGGACCTGGAAGCAAACATAGTGGCAACGAAGATCCTGATCTATCCGGATGCGGATGGAAAGTACCGGATCCCTGAAGAGCTCAATGCCGAAGTGAGCTACGGTAATGAGATAAAAGCGATCATTTCCGACCTGTACAGTGAAGGGGTTGTTGCCAACGACAGGATCTGTGAATTCGTGAACTCCCTCAGCCATGGTGTCTTGGATATGTCAGGAGGAACCGTATACAGCATATGCCGCAGGTTTTCACAGCTGTGCAGGAAAGAGGAAGAAGCGATCAAAGAGAACCTGTTGAATTCGCAGGTACTGTGTACGGACGCAACGGTGGTATCAGAAAACGGGAAGAGCCGTTACATACGCAACTTCAGCAACGAAGAGAGTGTCCTGTACTGCCGTATGGAGAAGAAATCCCTCCGGGCACTGAAAGAACTGGACATCCTGAGGCGGTTCGCGGGAATACTTGAGCATGATCATGAAACAGCCATGTATCATTTCGGGAGAGGACATGGAGAATGCAATGTCCATCTGTGCCGGTATCTGATAAAGAACAGCGAGGAAACGGGCAACAGCTGGAGCCGGGATATGATGAATTTCCTGAACGGGCTGAATGAAGCCCGTAAGAAGGTGTCAGGATCGGGGCGGACAGGCTTCACCACGGAAGAGCTGGAAAGGTACAATACGAGGTACGATGCCATCCTGGAAGAAGCAGAAAGGCAGAAAGAAAAAACCAGAGGAAAATACGCAAGGAAGGAAGAAAGAGCCCTGATCAGTCGATTGCGGAAATATAAGGAAAACCATCTGCTGTTCCTTTATGATTTCCGGGTCCCGTACAGCGACAACATGAGCGAACGGGACCTGAGGAAGTGCAAGAACCGGCAGAAGATGGCCGGGGGCTTCCGGAGTCCGGAAGGGACAGGGATGTTCTGT
>CADBQK010000143.1 GCA_902796775.1 uncultured Lachnospiraceae bacterium | reverse complement strand
TAGATAGCCAGTTCGATAACCAGTACCAGGATCACCGGGAGTGAAATCGACCTTAATACGAAGAAAATCAGGATAAAGATCGCTGCAATGGAGACCATGTTGACGACTTTAAAATCGTGATCAGTGATCGTGATCAAGTCCTTTGTACAAGGCGCTTCTCCGATGAGCATTGCTTTTTGATCGTAGCGCTTGACGATCTCATTGACCTTCTCAATCTGGGCGTTCATCTCATCAGTGCCGAGGTAATAGCTCGAACTGAGCATGACCAGCTGCCAGCCTCCGCCTTTAAGGTCACTGGTTTTATCTTCGGGCAGGAAGGCATCCGGTACATCTGCCGGGACAATGCTCTGCTCGGCCAGGGCAAATTCGATCCCTTCCAGATTCTGGATCTCCTTGACCATCTGCCGCATTTTTTTGGCAGGCAGGTTTTCATCCACCAGCACCATCTCGATCGAGGTGGTACTATACCCTTCCTCCAGCTCTTTGTTTGCCTGCACAGCAGGAAGGTAATCGGGCAGCGATGAAATCAGATCATAATAGACGGGGATCTTCCCATAGCCGTATATGGCGGGCAGCCAGAGAAGGAGCAGTCCCACCATCAGGATCTTGTTGTGGCGGATAATGAAAGAAGCGAGCTTTTCCCCATTAATGGATAAAGCCTTGTGGCTGAATCTCTCCGCAATCGGATCTGTCACAAGTATCATAGCAGGCAGGACCGTCACGCAGTTGATCATGCCGATCACCACGCCTTTGGCCATGACAACGCCCAGATCCATGCCCAGTGTAAACTCCATAAAACACAGGGCCAGAAAGCCGGCAATCGTTGTCAGAGAAGACCCGGCTACCGATACAATGGTTTTGGAGATTGCCTGGGCCATCGCTTCTGACCGGTCGCCTATGACCTCTTTTTCTTCCTTATAACTCTCCCACAGGAAAATGGAATAATCCATCGTAACGGCCAGCTGCAGCACAGCGGCAAGAGCCATTGTGATAAAAGAAATCTCGCCCTGTATTACATTTGTGCCCAGGTTGTAGACGACAGCCATCCCGATCGTAGTCAGAAACAGAATGGGTGCCATGAAGGAATCCATAGTAAAGGCGAGCACAAGGGCAGACAGCAGGGATGCGATCAGTACATAGAAAGGCATCTCCTTGATGGTAAGATTCTTGGTATCCACAACGATGGCGGACATACTGCTCAGGAAGCACTGCTCTCCTGCCATTCTGCGGATCTCTTCGATCGAATCCAAAGTGTCATCTGTTGATGTCCCCTGGTCAAAAAAGATCGCCATCATGGTGCCTTTGTCAGAATGAAAGATATTGTAGTACTTATCCGGAAGGAGCTGCTGCGGCACTGTATCGCTCATCAGGGTATCATACCAGATGACCTGCACCACATGTTCATGAGCCTCAATTTTCTCCTTGAGTTTTGCCACATCCTTATCGCTCATACCGTTGGCAATAAAGATCGCGTAGGCTCCCTTTCCGAAATCTTTTAACAGAATATCCTGCCCCTGCATTGTCTCAATGCTGTCCGGCAGATAATATAAGATATCAAAATTGATCCTGGTTTTGAAGAAACCGATTGCTGAAGGTATGAGCAGCAAAAAAGCAAGGACAATAATCAAATGCCTTGCTTTCGCTACGAACCTCCCGAAATGCAGCATCGCCAATCCCCTCCTGTTAGCTTAAATAACTGGCAGGTGATCGCAAAACTGTGTCTGTTTATGGTGCCGGAACTGCATAATAGTAATAAAGCGTTCCCTTATTATGCAATTTCGCAATCACCTAATGATAATCGGTATAATCCATTTATTTATTCAAACGGTATAATTCTAAGGAGTTAGTATACTATAAACCCAGCTGCCGGTCAATAAACGGAATGACTACAAAATCCGGAAAATGCTTGTTTCATACTATGTTATACATAAAGCGCTGCCTTCCTGTCAGGCAGCGCTTGTCGGTCTTGCGCCGGACCCGTTACCGGTGCCGGTGCCTTCTCCTCTGCCGGAGCGGTACAATTCGTCAAATTCCTTCAGCTTCTGCAGGGCCTGAGGACTGAGATCAGCCGGTACATCGATCTGGATCGTTACATATTCATCTCCTGTTACATTCGGATGGCTCATATCCGGGGCGCCTTTTCCCTTGAGGCGGATCTTGCGTCCTGACTGGGTACCGGCCGGTATCCTGCACCTGACCATACCGCCGACGGTCGGCACAAAAGCCTCCCCGCCCAGTACTGCTGTGGTGAACGGAACCCATGCAGTGGTATAAATGTCCTTGCCCTG
>CADBQK010000142.1 GCA_902796775.1 uncultured Lachnospiraceae bacterium | reverse complement strand
CGAAGTGGTGCATGCCAGCGAGGTGATCGGAAACGACGAACATCCGGCCTTTGCAATCAAGAAGAAAAGAGATTCCTCGATCGTTGTTGGAGAGCGTCTGGTCCGTGAAGGAAAAGCGGATGCTTTCGTTTCTGCAGGCAGTACCGGTGCAGTACTGGTTGGCGGACAAGTGCTGATCGGCAGACTGCGAGGTGTGGAGAGGCCCGCCCTCGGAGTGCTGGTGCCTAATGTGAATGGTTTCTCTCTGCTGATTGACTGCGGAGCGAATGCTGATGCAAAACCGTCCAACCTGAAGCAGTTTGCCCAGATGGGTTCGATCTATATGAAGGAATACGTCGGGATCGAAGATCCGAAGGTTGGTCTGCTGAATATCGGAACAGAGGAAGCAAAAGGCAATAACCTGATCCGCGAGACTCACCCCCTTCTGGATGGCTGTCCGGGTATCCATTATATCGGAAGCGTGGAAGCCAGGGATCTGGCTCTGGGCGGTGCAGACGTTATTGTAGCAGATGCTTTCTCCGGAAATATTGCCCTGAAAACCTTTGAGGGAACGGCTAAGGCTATGCTGAAGCTCTTGAAGGAGACTTTCACGAAGAGTCTGAAGACCAAGCTCGGTGCTGCTCTGGTCTATCCGGATCTGAAGGCAAAGCTGTCGGTATTCGATGCATCCAACCACGGCGGCGCGCCGCTTCTCGGACTTAAAGGGCTGGTGCTGAAAGCACATGGGAATTCTACCGAAAAGGAGTTTGCCATCGCTATTGCACAGGCCTCCTCATTTATCCGGAAAGATATCATCGGTAAGATCGGAGAGGAGATCAGCGAGTCTCAGCAGCAGACTCAGGGACAGCAGGAAGCGGGGCAGGCAGATGACTAATGCAGTGAAACTGACCGTAAAACTGGAGAAGCGGATCGGTTATACATTTACGGATCGCTCCTATCTTCTGCTGGCACTTACGCACAGTTCTTATGCGAATGAGTACAGATTGCACAGGATCGGACATAATGAGCGGATCGAGTTTCTGGGTGATGCTGTACTGGAGATCATAACCAGTGATTTTCTTTACCGTAATTTCCCGGATATGAGCGAAGGCCAGATGAGCCGTAAAAGAGCCAGTCTGGTCTGTGAGCCGACCCTTGCCTATTGTGCCCGCCAGGTCGGATTGGGTGAATTCCTTTTCCTGGGCAAGGGAGAGGATATGAGCGGCGGCCGCGGAAGAGATTCGATTCTTTCAGATGCTCTCGAGGCCCTGATCGGAGCAATCTATCTGGATGGGGGCCTGGAAGAGGCAAAAACCTTTATTATGAAATATATCCTGGATGATATTGAGCATAAATCCATGTTCCGGGACAGCAAGACCTATCTGCAGGAGATTCTGCAGAAGGATCATAAAGAGCCGATCCGCTATGAATTGGTGGATACGATCGGACCGGAACATGACCGCATTTTTGTCATGAATGTCCTGCTCGGAGATAAAGTCATCGGGACCGGACAGGGGCATTCCAAGCAGTCGGCCGGACAGGAAGCTGCTTATCATGCCATCGTAACCATGGGCAGGGAGCCCCGGGAAGCATTATGATTCTGAAGAGTATAGAGATCCAGGGATTTAAATCCTTTGCCAACCGGCTGGTCTTCGAGTTTCATGAGGGGATCACCGGGATCGTTGGGCCGAACGGGAGCGGGAAGAGCAATATCGCCGATGCTGTCCGCTGGGTGCTGGGCGAGCAGAGTGCGAAGCAGCTGCGCGGCCAGAAAATGGAGGATGTCATTTTCGCCGGGACAGCTGCCCGTAAACCGCTTGGCTTTGCCTTTGTTGGCATTACTTTGGATAATTCTGACCATGCCCTGCCGGTCAGCTATGATACGGTGACCGTATCACGTCGTGTATTCCGTTCGGGCGAGAGTGAATATAAGATCAATGGCCGCAGCTGCCGGCTGAAAGATATCCAGGAGATGTTCTTTGATACCGGCGTGGGCAAGGAAGGGTATTCCATAATCGGGCAGGGACAGATTGAGAGGATCCTCAGCGGTAAGCCTGAGGAACGGCGGGAGCTGTTTGACGAAGCAGCCGGTATCGTCAAATTTAAAAAGCGCAAAGCGGCTGCCATGAAGGATCTGGAGCTGGAAGCTCAGAATATCAGCCGGATTGAGGAAGAGCTGGGCCGTCTTCAGGCTCAGGTAGGTCCTCTGAAGAATCAGAGTGAAAAGGCCAAACAATATCTTGCCCTGCGGGATGAACTGAAGGCGATGGAAGCCAATGCCTACCTGATTTCTTTTCGTAAGCTGAAGGAAGATGCACAGACTGCCCAGGAGAGGCTTAAGATCGTGCACGACCAGATGGCAGAGGTGTCTGCTCAGCTGGAGGAGATCAAGGAGACTTATCTGCAGGCAGAGCAGCAGCTGGAAGAATACGACAACCGGATCGAGACACTCAGCGGGGCTGCCTCTGAGCAGGCTCTGCAGCTGCAGAAGCTCGAGGGCAGTCTGGCACTGGCTTTGTCCAGGCAGGAAGGCATCAGGGAAACAGAGAGCCTGAGTCTTAGCCGGGAAGAGGAGACCGGAGAGCGCCTTCAGGCAAGAGATGCAGAGATCCGCGAGGCTGAAAAGGAATTGTCCAGTCTCGAAGTGGAGTTTGAAAGCGCACAGAGCAGCGAGCAGGAGAGTACAGAGAAGCTGGCCGGAATCCGGGAGCAGATTGAAACCCTGCAGAAAGAAATCCAGGATAATCGTGACCGATCCCGTCAGCTGATGGAGCAGATCGCCGGGATACGGAGTCAGGTCGAGCGGCATCAGGCAATGCAGGAAAACGCAGGACTGCAAAAGTCCCAGCTTTCCGCCAGACTGATTACCTTACAGAGTGAAACCGATTCGGAAGGCAGCCTGATCGATGCCTTTTCATTGGAAAAAAAGGATATCGACAGAGAGATCTCTGAAAACGAAGATAGCCTTGCCAGACTTAAAAAGGCGGAGAAAGTATCTGCCGATGCCCTTACAAAAGCCCGCGAAGAGTTTTCTGCCAGGCAGAAGATGTATCATGAGGAGTCTTCCCGTTACCGGACGCTGAAAAATGTTCGTGAACGTTATGAAGGATACGGACAGACTGTCCGGCGCGTGATGCAGCAGAAGTCTTCCGAGGCAGGTCTGATCGGCGTGGTGGCAGATATCATCCGCACAAAAAAGAAATACGAGATCGCCATTGAAACAGCATTAGGCGGAAGTATTTCCCATATCGTCACTGAGGATGAACAAACTGCCCGTCATATGATCGAGTATCTGAAGAAAAACCGGTATGGGAGGGCGACTTTCCTGCCGCTGACAAGTATACAGGGCAGGCAGCAGGAGGATAAAACGGACATCCGCGCTCAGAAAGGGTTCATCGCCATGGCCGATGAACTGGTGGATGCCGAAGCACGCTTTAGCAATATCACCTCTTTTCTGCTCGGGCGCATCTATGTTGTGGACACGATCGATCATGCACTGGAGATTGCCAGGAACAATCACTACCGGCTCCGGATCGTGACCCTGGACGGAGAGTCGCTGAATCCGGGCGGATCTCTTTCCGGCGGTGCGTATAAAAACACAGGAAATCTTCTGGCCAGAAACCGGGAGATGGATGATGCCAAAAAGCATGTTAAGGAGCTGAAGAGTGCACTGGAGAAGCAGGAGGAGCAGATCCAGTCTCTTGTCAGGCAGGGGGAGGAAATCTCCAGACAAACAGCAAAGCTGAGCAGGGAGCGGCAGCAGCTGGATATCCGCAGGAATACGCTGCAGCTGCGAATGAACCAGGTGAGCGAGAGTGCTGCCGGGCATGAGAAGAATATAGAGGAGCTGCGCCGGCAGTTGTCGGATGCAGGAAATGAAAGCGACAGGATCTCTCAGATGATCCGGGAGCTGGAAGAGGAAAGCGGGGAGCTGGAAACGAAGGAAAAGGCTGCACAGGAGGCAGCTGTCCTGGCGGACTCTAAGCTCGATGCACTTTCTAAGGAAGAGGCGCGGTTATCTGAGGAGATTACACAGCTGCTTGTGAAACACAGCAATATCCGGCAGAGTCTTTCTTTTGCCAGAGAAAAGCTTGACAGAGCCCTCCGCGAGAAACAGGAATTACTGGACAGTCTGCAAAAGATCCGTGAAAAGCGGGAGGAAGACAGTCAGGACGCAGACAGGCTTAGTGAGGAAGAAACCAGGATCCGGGAAGAAATCCGCAGCTTGCAGGAGTGTATGCAGCAATCGGCTGACGAACTGCAGAAAACCCGCAGTGAGCGGGAAAAATATGCGGCCGGACATAAGAACTTTTTTGAACAGAGAGAGAGCATCTCGGATCAGCTGGCGGCTCTTGACAGGGAGCAGGTAAGGCTGCAGGCGCAGAAGGAAAAGGCGGATGAAAAACGCAGTGAGCTGAGCAGTCATATGTGGGAGGAATACACGCTTACTTACCAGCAGGCAGGGGAACTCTACTCTGAGGAGTATGGAAGCTGGCCGCTTACCAGGCTTCGTAAAGCCGTATCAGATAACAGAGCCGAGATCCGTAAGCTGGGGGATGTCAATGTTAATGCCATCGAGCAGTATAAAGAAACTTCATCAAAGTATGAGGAGATGAGCAGGCAGCATGCAGATCTGGCAGCTGCAAGAGAAAAGCTTGACCGGGTCATTGCTTCTCTGAATACATCCATGCGCAGAAAGTTCCGGGAGGAGTTTGCCCGGATCAGTGCAGAGTTTGAAAAGGTATTCTCGCAGTTATTCGGGGGAGGTAAGGGAACCCTTGCGCTGGCAGATCCGGAGAACCTGCTGGAGACGGGGATTCTGATCACAGCCCAGCCGCCTGGGAAGAAGCTGCAGAACATCATGCAGCTATCCGGAGGTGAGAAAGCGCTGACGGCAATCGCATTGCTGTTTGCGATCCAGAACCTGAAACCCTCACCATTCTGTTTGCTGGATGAGATTGAAGCAGCACTGGATGATCCGAATATCGAGCGCTTTGCCCAGTACCTGCGCAACCTGACAAAGGATACACAGTTTATTGTGATCACGCACAGGAGGGGCACGATGCGTGCTGCTGACGTACTGTATGGCATAACCATGCAGGAGAAGGGCATCTCGACAATGGTGTCGGTGAGCCTTGTGGAGAAAGAACTCAAAAATTAGGTATGACAGAACGCTTCAGTATTGTATAATAGATAAGTAAGGCAGGAGGATCTAAGAGAAATGGCTGAAGAAAAAATGGGTTTTTTTGCCAGACTGGTGTCAGGGCTGACAAAGACCAGAAAGAGTATCCGTTCCGGGTTTGACTATGTGTTTTCCGGTTTTACGCAGATCAATGATGATTTTTATGAAGAACTGGAAGAGGTTCTGATCATGGCGGATATTGGTGTCAATACAACCGAAGCGATCATCGATGACCTGAAAGAGAAGGTGAAGGAAAAGCATATCACCAGGACAGAGGACTGCCGTCAGGTACTGATCGACAGCATCAAGGAGCGTATGCACACAGATGAGTCAGCATACGACTTTGAAAAAAAGCCGTCTGTGGTGCTGGTGATCGGTGTCAACGGTGTTGGCAAGACGACAACGATCGGGAAGCTGGCTGCGCAGTATAAGCGTGAAGGGAAAAAGGTCATAGTGGCAGCTGCGGATACTTTCCGCGCCGCTGCAATCGAACAGCTGGCTGCCTGGGCGCAGAGGGCGGGGGTCGACCTGATCTCCGGACAGGAAGGTTCTGATCCGGCTTCAGTCATCTATGATGCAGTAGCATCTGCGAAGGCCAAAAAGGCGGATATCCTGATCTGCGATACGGCAGGGAGACTTCACAACAAGAAAAATCTCATGGCTGAGCTTGCCAAGATCAGCCGGGTTATCGACCGGGAGTATCCGGATGCCGCCAGGGAAAACCTGATCGTGCTGGACGGTACGACCGGCCAGAATGCACTTGTACAGGCCAGACAGTTCCGTGAGAGTGCAGATATTACCGGTATTATCCTGACCAAGCTGGATGGGACTGCCAAAGGCGGGATCGCTATTGCTATCCAGTCAGAGCTGGATGTTCCTGTCAAGTATATCGGTGTAGGAGAAGGAATTGATGACCTGCAGAAATTTGACGCCCAGGCGTATGTTGATGCACTTTTTATCCAGGAGGAACCGGCAGAATAAAGCCTGATGTTTTGCAGCTTTAGGGATTGAAGCCATATGCATGGAGGACCGGGGAAATGAGGAACACAGTTAACAAACGTGCGATCGATCATTTAATGCGTCTATTTGCCTTTGTCTGCGTGCTGCTCTTTATATCTGCATCGCCAGGTTCAGCCTTCGCCGAGAATGGTCCGAAGATTGTGCGCGTGGGATACTATGAAAATGAGGTGTTTCAGGAGGGAGCCGAGGAGGGAGCGGTCAAGACCGGTTATGCTTATGAGTATTACCGTAAGCTCTCCGAGTACACAGGCTGGAAGTATGAATATGTCTATGGCGGGTTCGCTGATCTTTATCAGATGCTTCTGGATGGAGAGATCGATCTGCTGGCAGGCCTGGCCTGGAGAGAGGAACGTGCTTCTCTGATCGGATATCCGGAAGCCGTCATGGGGAATGAGTCCTACTATCTGGTCAAACATGATACGGATATTGATATTTCTGCCGATCCTGCCACGCTCAATGGCCGCAGAAT
>CADBQK010000141.1 GCA_902796775.1 uncultured Lachnospiraceae bacterium | reverse complement strand
GAAAAGGCGGATCTGGTGATCTGGTCGATGCCCCTGTATGTCTTCGGCATACCTTCCGTAGTGGCAGCTTTGCTAGACCGGAGCATGATCAACCTGAAGCCGGCAATAGATATTGATGAAAGAGGCTGGTCCACTCATCCGGGATTTGCCGGGCATCCGGAAAAGCACATGGTGATCATGAGCGGAGCTTTCCCGGATACAGAAGGAAATTTTGACGGAGCTGTATTTCAGATGCGCCGCAATTTCGGCTGGAATATCCCGGTCATTACCTGCCCGGAATCAACACTTCTGCTTTATAAAAAGTCTGAGGAGATTCTCAAGCTGGCGGCAGCATATCTGGAAACAGCCAGACAGGCCGGACGTCAGATGAGGAACAGCGGAAAGATCGAGGATGAAACGATCCGGGAACTGAACTCCTGCATGATGGACAGGGATGCGTACATAGCTTTCACAAACGGGAGATAAAAACAGGGAATGAGTCAGTGAGTCAGGTGTAATCGGATGATTTATTATCTAGTGTCTGAGTCGGACAATGTATACGAAAATCTGGCTATGGAGGAATACCTGTTCCGGATCCTTCCCAAAGGCAGCCGCTGCCTGATGCTATGGCAGAACCGGGATGCGGTTGTGATCGGGAAATACCAGAACGCGGCGGAGGAGATCAATTCTTCTTATGTGCGGGAGCAGGGGATCAGGGTTGCACGGCGGCTTTCCGGCGGAGGTGCAGTCTTCCATGATCTGGGAAATCTGAACTATTCGATCATTGAGGATATTGATCCGGATGCAGATACAGAAAAAGAATGGGATTTTTCTGCCTTTCTGCAGCCTGTTATCGAAGTACTGCGCAGTTACGGACTGGAAGCGGCATTTTCCGGCCGGAATGACATTGTGATCGATGACAGGAAGGTATCCGGCTGCGCCCAATATGAAAGGGACGGGCGTATTCTCCATCACGGGTGCATTCTGGTGGATACTGATCTTGACCGGCTGGAGAAGGCACTGTGTCCTCCGGCTGCCAAATTTGAATCCAGAAGTACAAAGTCTGTCAGGAGCCGGGTGGCAGCAATCAATTCCCTTCTAAAGGATCCTATTCAGATTGATGATTTCAAGTCAGAGCTTGCTGCACTTTATCTAAAAGAAGATGGTCAGCAAAAAGGGCTTATACAGGAGAGAGCCGGCCGCCTGTACCTGACGGAGGAGGACAGGAGGGAGATCTTAAGGCTCAGGGACGAGAAGTATGCTTCCTGGGAGTGGATCTGGGGATATGAAGCAGAATACCAGGTGCAGAAGCAGAGAAAGTATCCGGCCGGCCTGCTGAAGGCTGATATGAATGTCCGGGAGGGCAGGATTGAGAAGATACGTTTTTCGGGGGATTTTTTCAGCAGCCGGGATATTCATGAGCTGGAAGAAAGACTCTGCGGATTAAAGCTGGATGAGAGTCTTCTGTATCTTCTGGGGCAGATGGATATCGCTCATCATATCCATGGAATTACTGCCGGCGAATTATGTGAGCTTCTGCTGGAGTAGGAGAGCAGATAAAAACAGGCACTTGCTCATGAGTAAACAATACTCACAGGCAGGTGCCCGTTTTGTCTCTATTCTCTGTATCTTGTGTCAGTGAGATCTGCTGCAGCCGGTATTAGAGAGATTTACCGAAAGCTTCTGCTTTTGCCAGAGCGGCTTCACTCTTATTATCTTCTCCGTTTACTTCAACGATGCCGGCATCCTCGCCGCCGCACAGAGCAAGGATAGACTTGTACTGTGTTTCAATGGCAGCATAGACATTCGGGGAGCCGGAGCTGAGGATCAGGCCGTATTTGGCTGCTTTTGCAGGCTTCATCCCTGCATAGAAACGGGAGATGGTGCTCTGCATCTGTCCGGTAAAGCCGAAATAGTAGACTGAAGAGGCCAGGACGACCATATCAGCGCTGTTCAGTTCAGGATAGACCTTCTGCATATCATCCTTCTGAATGCAGGCTCCCTCGCCCTTGGTATGGCAGTATTCGCATCCGATACAGCCTTTGATATCCATAGTGCCGACGGGACATACGACTACCTCATGACCTGCTGCCTGTGCTCCCTTCTGGAACGCATCGACCAGAGCTGCGGTATTACCATCTTTATGCGGGCTTCCGTTTAAAACAACAATCTTCATGATATTTCCTCCTCACTTTACTTTTTTTATTTACTCAGTATTAATTATCTGTTACAATATTGATTATAGATAGTCCTGTTCTTCTTGTCAATGACGAATAAAAATGAGAGCAGGTAAGCTTTTTCTGAGAAACAGGCTGTAAACCGGGCTTGAAAGGAGGCTTTGGCATGGCAGAGAGACACGCCTGTCCCTGTACGGACAGCTGCCCGCTCCAGCGGGCGATGAATTCCATCGGCGGCAAATGGAAACTGCCGATCCTCTGCGCTCTCTCTTCGGGAGATGAAAGAGACGATGCCGGGTGTTCACACAGGTATAATGATCTGCTGAAAAAAGTGAAAGGTATTTCCAACACTATGCTGGCCAAGTCATTAAAAGAGCTGGAGCAGGACGGGCTCATAAAACGCCGGGAGTTTCTGGAAATACCGGTCAGAGT
>CADBQK010000140.1 GCA_902796775.1 uncultured Lachnospiraceae bacterium | reverse complement strand
TATGCAAAGGTAACCGGGGCTGCATATGTTGCTACCGGGCATTATGCATCCGTTGTGAAGCTGGAGAATGGACGATATACAGTCAAAAAGGCATTGCATGCAGAAAAGGATCAGACATACATGCTCTGCAGGCTTAGCCAGGAGCAGCTTGCGGCTACCCTGATGCCTCTCGGCAGTCTGTCAAAAAGCGAGGTAAGGAAAATTGCACAGGATGCAGGACTTCCGGTTGCTTCAAAGCGTGACTCTCAGGAGATCTGCTTTGTGAGCGACGGGAGCTATGCTGACTATATCGGGAAATCGGCACAGGGCGCAGTCCCGGGAGAGGGATCATTTGTAGATGAATCCGGTCAAATTCTGGGAAAGCATAAGGGGATCATCCATTATACCGTCGGCCAGCGCAAAGGGCTGGGCATTGCGATGGGACATCCTGTTTATGTTAAAGAGATACGTGCGGATAAAAATGAAGTGGTACTGGGAGATGAGGCAGCTCTTTACAGTAAAGAGCTGTACTGCAAAGATGTGAATTTCATGAGCATCGAAGATCTCTGTAAAGGAGAAAGATTGTCCTGTATTGTAAAGATCCGATATCGCCATGGCGGTCAATCTGCAAAAATAGAAAAAGTGCAGATCCAGGGGCATGAGCTGATCAGAGTTGTGTTTGATGAACCGATCAGGGCTGCAACTCCAGGCCAGACAGCCGTGTTTTACGATGAAGAAGGATGCGTGATCGGCGGAGGTACGATCGCAAAGATCTGATCATGATCGTCCGATCCGGGCCGGGGCATAATTTGATAAGGAGGATGATGAAGAGGATGAGACAGAACTATTTGCCTGATAATTCACCTGATCAAATCAAGCAAAGACGGGCACAGGACACTCTGATCATCGTTGGATCCGGGGTGATTTTGTTCGGCATCTGGACAGTACTCAAATCGATCGGGATGCTGTTTATTACCAGAGAAGAGCTTATGGAGCAGATCAGGGAAGCTATCGATGCGCAGCATTTACCGGTTAATGAAAGGCTGGTCATGGTCATTGCTTTGGTGATGATAGGACTCTTTCTTTTAGCGGGTATTCTGATCAGAGTAATCATTGGGACATCGGCAATTGCTGCAGGCAGGAATCGGAAGCATGGAGCCGCATATATCCCATTGACGATTCTGATGATCCTGACAAGTATGCTCTCGATCGGAGGGGGACTTGGATCATTCTTCATTTCCGTAAAAGAAGAAACAGCTGGAGATTCATCTTTGAGTGGCATTATAATCGAGATAACATCCATTATCATGCTGATCGAGATGCTGGTATCGGCAGCCAGACTCAGGAAATACAGAAAAAAGGCAGAGAAATTGGAGCAATTATAAGGAGAGGCTTATGCAGCTGGATTTCCATTATTATGCGACCTATTGTGCGGCATATATCTCCGGTTATTCTCATGAGGATAGTCTGAGGATCGCTTATAGTGCTCAGTTTACAGACTGCTGCTGTGAGACTTTTCTTGAAAAAGTCGGCGGCCCGAAATCTGCGGCAACGACGCAGCTCCAGATGGAACTGATGGATACGAATACAGATCTGCTTGGGCTTCAGAATATCACCAGGATCTGGTCATCCTTTCATTTTCTGCCGGGGGATCTTTATGCAGTCAGAAAAAAATGCAGTAAAAGGTATCTTCAGAAGTACAGACTGATCTGCAATACGAACAGTGCACTGCTGAAAGATACGGTGGAGCTGGCCAGAGGGAAAGGTCCGGAAGCAGTCGGCCTTGCGATGCATGTCCTTGCTGATACCTGGGCGCACCGCTATTTTGCAGGGACGCCCAGTCTTGTGATCAACAATACGAACTATCATTTTTATGAGATCATACCGGAAGGAGACAGTTTTGCGGAAAGAGAGATCCGCTTCAATCATAATCCTTCCTCCGGGGACGATCCTGTGAAAGGAAGATATACGGGGACCCTGTATCAGGGGAATGAGTCTTCTGTTATGAACCTGGGACACGGGAGGGCAGGCCATCTTCCGGATTACAGTTTTGCCCGATACCGGTATATGCCTGCGTGGGCAGAATACCGGGAAGTCCTGAAGGATAACCCTTCTGATTATAAATATGCATTCCGGCAGATGGTTTATGGAATGAAATGCCTGCAGACAGAGGGCAGTCAGTTTGAAACGAATTGCTACGCAGAAGATGAAGTCCGGCCATGGATCGATACCATAGAGCAGATCCTGATTAAGCGTCAGGTTGATGCGAGTGAAGACTGGAAATCTTTTGCGCAGACTCTGTCCGGCCAGACTATTCCGGATTTTTCAACCGACATCTTTCAGAATGAGTATATGGATGCAGATCCGAAGGACCGGGATGAGACAGGTCTTGGCAGGTTTATCATTGCTGCGCTCGCGCAGAAGAGCATGGTGACCAATCGGATCTATGCATCGGGGAATCTTCTGGCAGGATATTCCGTGGATTATAATAAAAAAGGCTTTCGGGGAATTCGCGATTACAACAAGCTGGTAAAGGAAAAGAACAGGAGCAGAGGTCATGACTAAATCAAAGAGAATTCTTTCTTTTTTGCAGGGTATCCTGCTGTTTCTGTTTGTGTTCATCTTGCTGCTGCTGCCGAAAGAGCAGGGTCTCACTGTTATAGCCGGTTTATTTGGATTCAGCATGACTTTGCGGGGATTAGGGGTACTGTCGTATTATATTCGGATGGCCAGATTCATGGTGGGCGGGAAGAGAGTGCTGTATACTGGATTGATCTTTCTGGATTTTGGCATCTTCACGGCAGCCCTCGCGAGAAGCCGGAACAGTTATTTTATCTTTTATATAGCAGTTTTAAATGCCTTTGCCGGGCTGATTGACCTTTTAAGAGCCAGAGAATCCAGAAAGATGGGGGCCGGGCAATGGAAATTTGAAGTTGTCTATGGGGGCGTTCTGGTCCTGTCATCAATCGTAGTTGTGTTTGCAGAGTTCCTTCTGCATCAGACAACGATTGCTTTATGGGTCTATGCAATCGGACTGGTCTTCTCTGCTTTCAGGAGAATCGCAAGTGCATTCAGACGGACGGCCATTGTATACATCCAATAAAGATTCACGCTGGTGAACAGTTTTTGAAGTTAGAAAGGCAGGAAATGAAAACAAGAGAAGAAGTGCTGGAATATGGTCTGTCCTTTCCCCGGACCTGGCAGGATGCTCCGTTTCATGATGAAAACTGGCAGCTGGTCCGGTTTAAGGGCAACAAAAAAGCATTCCTCTGGACATATGAGAAAGATGGCAGGATCTGTATAAACGTCAAGGTGGATCCTGCTAAGGCATTTTTCTGGAGGGATCTGTATCCATCCGTCCAGCCCGGTTACCATCAGAATAAAGAGCATTGGAATACGGTTATCCTGGATGGCAGTATACCGGAGCATGATGTGAAGCTGATGATAGCAGAAAGCTATGACCTGATCAGTAACAGTCCATCGAAGCGTATATATGAAGTTGTCAGGAAGATCCCGTTCGGGCACGTCGCTACATATGCGCAGATTGCGATGCTTGCCGGCAACGGGAGGATGGCGCGTGCAGTGGGGAATGCTCTCCACCGGAATCCGGATCCGGAGGGGATTCCCTGCTATCGTGTGGTGAACGCTAAGGGAGAACTCTCCGGCGAGTTTGCTTTTGGAGGTCCGGGGGTGCAGGCAAAACTTCTGGAAGCGGAGGGGATCGAAGTGATCAACGGAAAGGTAGATCTTGACAAATACCAGTGGAGACTATCTGTTTGAGTATACAGCTATTCGTTTTTATTTTTCCCTGCTTTCCAGAAATCATATGCTGCCTGCAGCAGAAAGCCCAGAAGGATCGTTCCGCCTGCCGTAAACAGGATGACAACCGCAGACGGAGCGGTACTGACGTATCGTTTGGCAATGGATCTCCACAGATTCTGGCACAGGTAGATCGGGAGGCTGGCTCTGCCAAGGAAATAGCAGAGGCGGTTGTTAAAAAGCTCCTGTCCCCAGGCATATCCGGTAAAGGAGACCGTGACTCCAATGAGCATTAGAAGGAGCATGCTTCCCATCCAGGTCCGTGTATATCCCTTTCCCATAGCGGTGTAGACGACGCCCAGATAGCTGAGCACCTCCAATGCCAGAAAAAGGATCTGTCTGCCTGTGGACAGACTCTCTCCAAAACGGTCATGCAGGGTACGGACCAGTTCAAAAACGAAGATACCCAGACTGATGTGGGCAAAAGCCCGTACATTACCGTTGGTGACCAGGATATTGAGCGCACCGTCATTGCCGAAAGTGCCCATGCTCATGATCATAAATCCCGAAAGCAGAAAACCGGCACCGGGAGCAATGATATGTGTGTACAGGTCATAATGGGTATAGCAAAGCGGATAAATGATCAGGAGGGCAAGCAGCATGGAAGAGATATACCATTCCACACCGATAAAGGAGTGGGAAGCATATCCGCTCATCTGTACGAAGAAAAGGCTGGGAAGCCCTTTTACGATCATCTCGGCAAAACCCCTGTTGGTAGTAGCCAGGCGGTACAAAAAGGTGACCGCCGCAATGACTATGTGAAAGGGAAGGATTGAGGAAATCTTTTTCCAAAGGAAAGACCAGGTACGCTGGCCGGTAGAGGGAGATGCAAGTGCAGGATCATGGGAAGAAGCCTGCAGGCTGCGGTAGATAGCAGCTGCGGTAACATATCCTGTCACCAGGAAGAAAAAGTCGACTCCGATAAAGCCTTTATTAAAAAAGGACAGGGATTTCGTGAACATCCATCCTCTTGCTTTATTGTCCTTCCCTGTATGATATAGCAGGATCAGTACACAAAACAGAAATCGCAGCAGCTCGATCTTACCGATCCTGCTGCTTTTCTTTTTCATCTCGGGCATTAGTTTTGCATCCTCCGTGTTTTTTATGATTTAGATGTCAGAAGATGTTCTGACATACTGATCATTTCAACTTGCTAAGCCTAAGTATACCAAAAAAAAAGAATACGGTCAAAGAATCCGACAGGATATTGAGGAATTGCACTTGGAAGTGAACAAGGGTATAATCAATCTGGAAAAAGATCTGTCAGAAAAGTTATGCTTTAGGAGTGGGTAGAGATGTCGGATGAGTTTTCAAGGTTAAGACTGCTGCTGGGCAGAGAGGCTATGGACAGGCTCGCACGTTCCCGGGTGGCTGTCTTCGGAATCGGCGGTGTTGGAGGTTATGTCTGCGAAGCGCTGGTCAGGAGCGGTATCGGAGAGTTCGACCTGATCGATAATGACAGGGTAAGTTTGTCCAATCTGAACCGTCAGATCATAGCCACCAGGATGACGATTGGTGAGGAAAAAGTCGTTGTGATGGAAGAGCGGATGAAACAGATCAATCCGCAGGTAAAGGTACATATCCATAAATGCTTTTTTCTTCCGGAAAATGCAGATCAGCTGCCTTTTGATCAATATGATTACGTTGTGGATGCCGTTGACACCGTGACGGCAAAGATTGAGATCATTCTGCGTGCAAAAAGCGCCGGCGTTCCGGTCATCAGTGCGATGGGCACCGGGAATAAGCTGGATGCCGGCCGTCTTAAAGTGGCGGATATATATGAGACCCGGATCTGTCCGCTGGCCCGTATCATGCGTAAAGAACTGAAGAAAAGGGGCGTAGCCGGCCTGAAAGTGGTCTATTCAGATGAACCGCCGCTCAAGCCGCTTCCGGAGGAATTTTCCGGTGAAAAGCATCTCGGCTGGGGTGAGGATCCGGCTGGTCTGTTTCCGGATCCCGGAGAGGAAAAAATCAGAAGAGGACCTGTTCCAGGAAGTACTGCTTTTGTCCCTGCAGCTGCCGGGATGCTGATTGCAGGTGAAGTTGTGAAGGAGCTTGCCTCCCTGTAGTTCCTGTATTTTTATACACAAATAATTTATTTTGTGTTATAATCTTGCCATGATGCCGGATTACAGCAGAAAAGTGTTTTATAAAAAACCGGCATCGGCCGCCCGGTGGAAAGGATGTGGGATATGGGGAAATACCTTTATATCGCAGAAAAACCATCTGTTGCCAAAGAGTTTGCAAAAGTGCTGGGAGTAGGCGGCAGGCAGGGACAGGGCTACATGGAGTCTGACAGCAGTATTGTGACGTGGTGCGTGGGACATCTGGTTACGATGAGCTATCCGGATGCTTATGATCCCCGTCTGAAGAAATGGTCTCTGGACACACTCCCTTTTCTGCCGGAAGAGTTCCGGTATGAACTGATCGGCAGCGTTAAAAAACAATTTGATATCGTCTCCTCTCTTCTGAACCGTGATGATGTAGAACGGATCTATGTCTGCACGGATTCCGGACGGGAAGGAGAGTACATATACAGACTTGTGGATCAGATGGCACAGGTCGGAGAAAAAGACAAGCGAAGAGTCTGGATCGATTCGCAGACGCAGGAAGAGATCGAGCGCGGGATCCGGGAGGCGAAGCCGCTTTCCGCCTATGATAATCTGGCAGATTCCGCGTATCTGCGAGCCAAAGAAGATTACCTGATGGGGATCAATTTCTCCAGACTTCTGACACTGAAGTATGGGAATGCACTTGCTTCTTTTTTGAATCAGCGTTATGCAGTGATTGCCGTAGGGCGCGTGATGACCTGCGTGCTTGGCATGGTAGTCCGGCGGGAGCGGGAGATCCGTGCTTTTACCAAGTCGTATTTTTACCGGGTAATCGCCCAGCTGGAAACAGATACGCGGTCTTTTGAGGCGGAGTGGAAAGCGGTTCCCGGCAGCGTTGCGTATGGGAAGCCGGTTTTGTACCGTGATAACGGGTTTAAGACCCGTGAAGATGCGCAAAAGCTTATTGACTATCTGCTGAAAGAAGATCCCTGCATTGCTGCTGTCAGCAAAAAGGAGCGGAAATCAGAAACAAAGCAGCCTCCTCTCCTGTATAACCTGGCCGAGCTGCAGAATGACTGTTCCCGCATGTTTAAGATCAGCCCGGACCAGACTCTGTCGGTCGTTCAGGAGCTTTATGAAAAGAAGCTGGTTACCTATCCACGTACAGATGCAAGAGTATTGTCTAGTGCGGTAGCCAAAGAGATCGGGAAAAATATTGCCGGTCTGCGGGATGTACCGCTGTTTGGCGGAATTGCTGCAAAGATCCTGGAGGGGGAGGCATACAAAAAGATCGGATCGACCCGCTATACCAATGACAAGATGATCACGGATCATTATGCCATAATTCCGACCGGTCAGGGACAGGGCGCTCTGCACTCTCTCGGGCAGCTGCCGCTCAGGGTCTATCTTGTGATCGTAAGACGTTTTCTGTCTATCTTTTATCCGCCGGCACGCTATCAGAAGATCTCATTGGAGCTTCAGATCCGTACCGAATGTTTCCTGGCATCCTTCAGGAGACTGGTACAGGAAGGTTACCTGGAAGTGGCAGGGATCAATGTGTTCGGCAATGCTGAGGATACACAGCAGGGCAGGGAGGGGGCACAAAAGACTGCAGAGCCTGCCGGTCCGGATCGTAAAGAGGGGGAAGGAAGTGCTTCCTCTGATCCCGGCCAGGATGCTGTTTTATTTGCCCAGCTGGATGCACTGCGCAAGGGTTCCCGGCTGCCGGTCCGCGGGTTCCAGATCAAACAGGGGGAGACGTCTCCGCCCAAACGCTATAATTCAGGTTCGATGATCCTGGCGATGGAAAATGCAGGGCAGTTTATTGAAGATGAGGAGCTCCGGGCTATGATCAAAGGTTCCGGGATCGGGACCTCCGCGACAAGGGCTGAGATTCTGAAAAAGCTGGTTAGCATTTCCTATCTTGCCTTAAATAAGAAAACGCAGATCATTACGCCTACTTTGCTCGGTGAAATGATCTATGATGTAGTAAATGGTTCGATCCGCTCACTGCTCAATCCGGAGCTGACAGCCAGCTGGGAAAAGGGATTGGGATATGTGGCGGATGGCAGTATCTCACCAGATGAATACATGGTCAAACTGGAGAAGTATATCCGCGACCGTGTAGAGGGAGTACGCCATCTGGCAAATACTCATACCATTAGAGCCAGTTATGAACAGGCAGCTCCTTATTATTCAAAGACATCTTCAGGAAAAATTTCCGGCAGCCCGCGCAGCGGGAATGCCGGTAAGGGACACAGAAGGAGTCCCGGAAAGAGTACTTACAGAAAAAGAGGAGGCAGTTCTTGAGAAGGAATGAGGACACGAACTGTGATGTTTTTCTGACATCCCGGCAGGCAGACAAGGTGCTGCTGGCAGGATTCCTGTGCTATCTTCTGGTTTCAAGGTGTGCACTCAGGATCCCTTTTCTGAAAGCGCAGCCGGTTATACGTATCATTCTGGGAGAAGCAGCTCTTGTCATTCCGGGTTTTGTCTTCCTGCGCCGGGCTAAGGTCAGTGTGAGCACTCAGCTGGGGATGGATAAAAGTGCTGGAGGCAGTTTGGGGATCGCGGTTGCTGCAATGGTTTGCTGTTATCCGGTGGTCCTTGTGTTGAATATTCTTTCCATGCATTTTGCAAGGAATCATGTGGCAGAGGTTCTCCCCGAGGTCCTGAAACTGGGATTGCTGCCGGCACTGGCTGTGATGGCTTTGCTGCCGGCACTTGCAGAAGAGTTCATTTTCAGAGGGATACTCTACCGTTCTTACAGAAGATACCGGCCGCTGCAGGGCGCTCTGCTGAGCGCTTTCCTGTTTGGCCTTATGCATATGGATATGAACCAGATTCCCTATGCCGTTTTCCTCGGGATTGTCCTTGCTTTGATGGCAGAGGCAGCAGGAACCGTAAAGATTTCCATGTTTATGCATTTCCTCTTTAACGGAGGCACTGTTCTGATCAGTTATTTTTCCCAGGGCACAGGCGGAGGCGGCCCTTCACCTGAAGAAACGCAGGCGGCTACTGAGCTGCTGCTGCGCGAAAGCGTCTCCCTGCAGGGGATCCTGATCATGGCGGGAGTATCTTTGTTTGCACTCTGTATGCTGACACTTGTGCTGAATAAAGCTTTTAAAAAAAATGGGAAAAACATGCACGAGATCCTGAGTTTTAAAAGGGGAACCTCCCTGCCTGCAGATCCGTGGCTCGTTTTTTATATCTGGGCAGCAATAGGGGTAACCTGGTATTTCAGATGACCGGAACCAGCTGCAAAGATAAAACGCTTACAGTAAGCACAGAAATAAACCGGTTTGACAGTAATAGAAATAATAAACATCTGAGAGTATTCATAGTAGAAAACAGATAATTGACGACAATCAAATTTGTAAAAAGGAATGGCAGTCTGGAGAAAGGGGGGATGAAATGGGCAGCAGACAGCAGGAAAGAGCCAGACAGGCTCAGAGTGCAAACGCGCGGCCGGATATTTTTCATCTTCTGAATTTCAGGCGTGAAAAACAGCTTCCTGCAGCGGTATCCGGAGCGGTGCGGGAGGTCAGCCAGAGAGAAATCGAGGATTATCTGGAACTGCAGTATTACAATGCATTCAGAATAGCTCTGGGCGTGATGCTCTGCATCAATTCCCCGGTCGTTTCGATCCTGGTGGATGGACTGGATATGGGCGGGCTTGTGCCACGGGGAGCAGCAGAGCTGTTTGAAGGCATGTCCATGGTCATCCTGGTCGCGATTGCTGTATGCATGTATCTGTATTCGGCAATCAGAACCGGCAAATGGGACTTCCTGCGGGAAGAAAAATGTCATGTAGATGAGAAGAGCCGCATCTTTATCCAGATGGAAAGGACCTTGAATAAGCGTACACATTTCCAGCTTCTGCTGGCAGGAGGTATCCTGATTGCTGCTTCCTGGCTTCCGGGTCCCCTGTTTAACCGGATCAGTCCGGATTTTCAGTTTATGAATAATCTGACTATGGCATTGTTTCTGGTAATAGTCTCTATCGGAGTATTCCTGATCGTGATGACTTTATACCGGCTGTATACTTACCATTTCCTGTTAAAGCTGAATGACCGCTCCCCGCATACGCCGGTTGCTTACCAGTTCTCGGATCCCGGGGTGCACTACAGCAACCAACTGATTGCCAAGGGCATGTCAGTGTTCTGGCCAACCGTGATCTGTTTTTATATCAGTATGAGCTTCCTGACATTTGCCTGGGAGATCAGCTGGATCATTTTTCCAATGGCATGGCTCTTTTCCGAGTTTATCGGCCATGTTTTCCATGAGCGGTAAATAATGCTATGAGCTACAGAAAAAAGGTTTATTACTTTATCCTGGCAACTGTCACGGCAGCCTGCGTACTTTTGGGCCTGGCCAGGCATTTTCTGGGGATCGGGATCAAGGGCAGAGATTTCTTCGGCAGGTCGGAGACAGAAACGGCAGAGGATGGGAACCTGCTTTCCGGGGAATACAAGGAAGAGCTTTCATCCTTTACTTCGCTGGATATGACTGGAAGCGCTGCTGACGTTGTTTTTGAATACGGCGATTCCTATGCTGTATCCGTGACCTATGCTCACGGGATGAAACCGGTCTGCAGCGTGAAGGATGAGAAGCTGACGATCACGCAGATGGACGCTGCTTCCGAACATATTCTGGGGGTCAGAGATACGGACTGCATCATGACAGTGACCGTGCCTGAAAAGGCATATCTGGCCAGGATTAGTGTAATGCTCGATGTTGGGAGCATCACGATTAATCAACTGAAAGTAAATGAATTGAATATACAGGTCGGGACAGGAAACGTCTTTTGCAGAGGTATTTCTACCGCCAGAGCCAAAGTAGAGTCCGGGACTGGCAGTATCAAGATGCTGGGAGTCAGTTTTGACGAAATGGAGATATTGTCAGGACCCGGTGATGTTACACTCACATCTTCCACCAGTCTGGATGGCTGCAGCATGAAGCTATCGACAGATCTGGGTGATGTACGTGTTTTTGGAGAAAGCTTTTATACAAGGTATGAGAGTAAGGTGCAGGGACAGAGAAGTCTGCTGATCGACAGTGACACGGGAAATGTATCCGTGGATCGCGAGAAACGCTAGCTTAGCAAACAAGCATAACAGGAGGTGCAGGGATGGATCCTAAGAATGCTCCCAGAGGACGGGAAAAACATGTATCCGGACAAGGGAAAGGTGTATACAAAAGAGGGGAAGGTCTTGGAAGCGGCCCGGTAGGTTCTTCCGATGGCTACAGCGGACGGAAGGAATCCGGCAGCGGCAGCGGTCCCCGGCGTTCTTCCGGAGGAGGGATGAAGCTGAGTCTTCCCGTAATCGTGATCGCAATCATCATGTTCCTGATGAGAGGCGGTCTGGGAGGAATGATGGGCGGGTCAGACACGTCCACACAGACGCAGACAAGCTACGGGACAGGAGGGACCGGCTCTTACGGGAGCTTTTATGACAACTCCTACTCATCCTCTTCATCTTCTTCCCAGTCAGGCCAGTCAAGCTATCAGACAGGAACCTGGTCTTCCGGGACAAGCGGGAATACCGGAGAGCTGGATACACAGGTTGTTTCCGGCGCGAGGGAGAAATATACTCAGATCGCCGGTAATGGAAGCGATACAGTGACCATTATGGTCTATATGTGCGGGACTGATCTGGAGTCCAGGAGCGGGATGGCTACGGCCGACCTGCAGGAGATGGCTTCTGCAAGTATCGGAAGCAATGTTAATCTGCTGGTTTATACCGGTGGCTGTAAATCCTGGCGCAATAATATCATCAGCAGTTCTGTCAACCAGGTGTACCAGGTGAGAGATGGCGGGCTTGCCCTTCTGGTGCGGGATGACGGCAAAAAGCCGATGACAGATCCTGCTACTCTTTCCGCTTATATAAAATGGTGTGCGAAAAACTTTCCGGCGAACCGGAATATGCTGATTTTCTGGGATCATGGCGGCGGCTCTGTAAGCGGTTATGGCTATGATGAGAAATATGCGTCCAGAGGAGCTATGAGTCTGGCCGGGATCAATACAGCTTTAAAAGAAGCAGGCGTAAAGTTTGATTTTGTCGGCTATGACTGCTGCCTGATGGGAACGGCGGAAAATGCACTGATGCTGGACAAGTATGCAGATTATATGATTGCTTCCGAGGAGACGGAGCCAGGTATTGGCTGGTATTATAAAGACTGGCTGACCCAGCTGTCGAAAAATACTTCCATGCCGACTGTGGAGATTGGGAAAAGCATCATCGACGGTTTTACTGCTGCCTGTGCTGCAAAGTGCAGAGGGCAGGGTACGACCCTCTCCATGGTGGACCTGGCAGAGTTTTCTGCCACTGTGCCCGATAAGATGACTAAGTTTGCCCAATCCATCAGCACCATGCTCAAAAACAAGGAATACCAGACAGTATCCAGTGCCAGAAATGGAGCAAGGGAATTTGCTGCCAGTACCAGGATCGACCAGGTCGACCTTGTAAATCTCGCTGAGAATATGGGCAATAGTGAGGGCAAAGAGCTGGCAAAGGCAATCCGCGGTGCAGTGAAGTACAACCGTACTTCTACACGTATGACCAATGCCTACGGCGTTTCCATCTACTTCCCTTACAAGAGGACTTCCTATGTGGATTCTGCAGTAAGGACCTACAATGAGATCGGGATGGACTCCAGCTATTCCAATTGTATCCGCGAATTTGCCAGTATGGAGGTCAGCGGACAGGTTTCAACAGGAGGAAGTTACAATTCTCCTCTAGGATCCCTGCTTGGCGGCGGGATGTCTTCCATGGATCAGGATGCGATCTCACAGCTTCTGGGATCTTTCCTTGGCGGTGATATGAGCATGCTTGAAGGCCTTTCCGGTTTCTCAAGCTCCAGTTCTGATTTCCTTTCATTCGGAAGATCCGTTATGCCGCAGGATGAGCTGGTACAGTATCTGGCAGACAACCATCTGGATACCTCAAAGCTTTCATGGACAAAAGATGGTGACAGATACCTGCTTACGCTGTCCGAAGACGACTGGAAACTGGTGAACAGTCTTGACCTGAATGCCTTTTACGATGATGGTAAAGGATATATCGATCTTGGTCTTGATAATATTTATCAGTTTGATGATGATGGAAACCTGGTTGCAGATACGGAAGGTACCTGGATCGCGATCAACGGGCAGGCTGTTCCGTATTACCATCAGGATACCGTTGATGATGGTGAGACCTATGCCATCACCGGGCGCGTGCCTGTCCTCGTTAATGGGGAGAGGGCGGAACTGATCCTGGTATTTGACAGTGAGACACCTGGCGGATATGTGGCCGGTGTGAATTATCAGTATATGAACGGGGAGACGGACACGGTTTCCAAAAATCTGGACACATTATCGGATGGCGATGAAATTGATTTCCTCTGCGATTATTATACATACGAGGGAGATTATCAGGACAGCTACAAGATGGGTGACCCGCTCACAGTAGATGGCGAACTGACGATCAGCGACGTGATCCTGGACAAAGATAAGTTCTGTTTGACATACAGGCTGACAGATATCTACAATCAGGAGTACTGGACAGAGTCGATTACGCAGTAAGAAACTGATATACAGGGACTGCACGAGAAGGAGTTCGGTTGTGCAGTCTCGCAAGTGCCTGAATACCAGGTAAATTGTGAAAAAAGAAAGGAGATGACCAGATGAAAAAAGCCTACAGGGAGATGAGCAGGCAGGAACTGCTGGATTTGAAAGGAAAGCTGGATAAGGAATTTGACAAGTTCAAAAAGAAGGGACTCAATCTGGATATGTCGAGGGGAAAGCCCTCGATCGAGCAGCTGAATTTGTCGATGGGCATGATGGATGTATTTCACAGCGAGTCAGATCTGAAGTGTGAGGATGGAACAGATTGCCGTAACTATGGTGTTATAGATGGTATTGCTGAGGCAAAGAGGCTGCTGGCTGCTATTGCGGAGGTGACTCCGGAGCACATCATGATCTTCGGGAATTCGAGCCTGAATGTGATGTATGATATGGTAGCCCGTGGATTTTCTCTGGGATATATGGGGCATACTCCATGGTGCAAGCTGGACAATGTGAAATTTCTTTGCCCTTCACCCGGATATGACAGGCATTTCCGGATCACAGAGGAGTTTGGAATCGAGATGATCACCATTCCGATGACTCCGGACGGACCTGATATGGATCTTGTAGAGAAATATGTTAATAATGATCCTTCCGTAAAAGGCATCTGGTGCGTGCCCAAATATTCCAATCCGCAGGGGTATTCCTATTCGGATGCAACGGTGAGACGTTTTGCTGCATTAAAGCCTGCAGCAGAGGACTTCCGCATTTTCTGGGATAATGCGTACAGCGTGCATCATCTGTATGAGCACAGGAGAGATTATATTCTGGAGATCCTTGAGGAGTGCCGCAAGGCCGGTAATCCGAATATGGTCTATAAGTTTGCTTCCACTTCCAAGATCAGCTTCCCGGGGTCCGGAGTGGCTTCGATTGCGGCTTCTCTGGAAAACCTGGAAGATATTCGTAAACATGTCTCTGCTCAGACAATCGGCCATGATAAGCTCAATCAGCTTCGGCATGTCCGTTTCTTCCGTGACCGTTACGGGATAGAGGCTCAGATGCGGCGCCATGCGGACATTCTGCGTCCGAAGTTTGAGATGATAGAAGAAGTACTGAAGAAGGAACTGGGCGGATTGGAGATCGGCGAGTGGACCAGTCCGCTGGGTGGTTATTTTATGTCCTTTGATACACTTGACGGATGCGCGAAGGCGGTTGTTGCCAGGGCGAAATCAGCAGGTGTGACCATGACACCGGCCGGTGCAACTTTCCCCTATGGGAATGATCCGAGGGACAGCAATATCCGGATTGCTCCGTCTTATCCGCCGATTAATGAACTGAAAGAAGCTGCCCGTCTTTTCGCGCTCTGCGTAAAAATCGTGAGTCTGGAAAAGATTCTGGATGAGCAGGAAAAGGAGATCATCTCCCGCTCAATTCAGGAATAGGGAGTACCCGAAATCAGCGGATCAGTTTTTATATCGATATTCGAAATGAACGGCGTCTGTGTGCAGTATGGCAGCCAGGCGCCGTTCTTTCATCATGAAATATAACCAAAATTTATAATTGGGAACATAAAAAAGAATTGCCGTTATAGTTTTGGTTCTATTGACAAAGAAAAACCGTATTGCTACAATGTTTACTATTCAGCACTCCATGGATGCACTGCATCAAGAGGTGCCGGATGCGAAAGAGAAAGCGTGAGTGATGGGAAGGATGAAGGACGAAATGGAGGAAAAAAAGAAGATCCTGATGATGCTGGTGGAGAACACCTACGGTGTTACGCAGCGTGTTTCAGGACTTTTCAGCCGAAGAGGTTTTAATATTGACAGTTTCGTTGGCTGCGATACACTGGATCCGAGGTATTCCCGTATTACCGTTGTTGTTCATGGAGACGAAAAGTCACTGGAGCAGATTGAGCGGCAGGTCGGCAAGCTGGAGGATGTCATTGAGATCACGGATCTAACGGAAGTGGATTCAGTCTGCAGAGAGCTGGTGCTTGTGAAGATCAGGGTCAGCCCGGAGCAGAGGCAGGCAATCATGGCTGTGACGAACATCTATCATGGCAAAGTTGTGGATGTTACGCATGATTCCATGATCGTGGAGATCACCGGCAGGCAGGAAAAACTGCAGGCTTTTATTAATCTGATCGATGATTATGAGGTGCTGGAAGTAGCCAGTACCGGATTGACCGG
>CADBQK010000139.1 GCA_902796775.1 uncultured Lachnospiraceae bacterium | reverse complement strand
GACTGAGGAGACTCTGAGCACAGAATGGTTCCAGGAATACGCAAAGACCGTCATTCCTCAGGAACGCTACGGCGTAGAGGGCGAGCTCGATACAGCGGCTATTTTCCTTGCAAGCAAGGCTTCCAGCTATGTCACAGGGATCATGGTTCCAGTAGACGGTGGTTATACCTGCGTTTAATCAACAGAGCCTGCTTCCGCAGAAAAGAGCGGATCACTGTACCGCATGATCTGTGAAGAAGCTCCTTTTTTAATGAAAACGGTTTTTCACGGCTGATCTGTCTCCGGACATGTCAGCCGTTTTTTGATACACTGACAGGCACATTGTTCTGCGGAAACTGCCGGCTGCTTGCGGAACAGCCATTGCAGTCAGGGAGTCTGTGAATCAGTCGGCGTATTCCTGTTGCAAGAAAAAACGAAAAATGATATTATGAACATATGCCAATAACGCATAGAAAGAGACCGTATACTTAGACAAAAGGAAAAGGGGATTGCGGCAGATCCTGGGGAGGAAAACATGAAGATTGCAGTTACATATGATCCAACAAACGGAGAAATTTTCCAGCATTTCGGATTGACAGAGTATTTCAAAGTCTATGATGTCGAAGGTGATAAAGTCGAATCCAATGTATACAGCACGAATGGACTTCAACATGGCGCGTTGGGCGGTGTCCTGACAGAGATCGAAGCAGATGTCCTGATCTGCGGAGGCATTGGAGGAGGAGCGCAGACGGCGCTCGAACAGAATGGGATCCGTCTTTTCGGCGGCTGCACCGGCAGCGCGGATCATGCTGTTGAAGATTTTCTGCAGAACCGGTTGAATTATAAGGTAGACGAACTCTGCACGGAACATCATCATGAAGATGGAGAGGCGTGCCACGAACACTGATCCGTCCGGAGACAATGAGGCGGGGCGCCGGTCCAGGCTCATCCTGTTTCAGTCCGACAGTCAGGCTGATTAAAGTCAGACAGGGAAATCAGCTGCTTCTGACAGGAATGTTCTGTCAGAAATCTTCCGGAAACAGAAGAATATACAGGTAGATGATACATATTCAAGAGAGACTTCCTCTGTGTGGGACAGCATCTGATCGGCTGCTGTACTGCATGGAAGAAGCCTCTCTTTTTGTTTCTGATGGTTGCCGGATTCCTGTCTCTTATTTTTTCAATATGATCCGGTTCCTGTATCATAGGGTCGCTGATTATTGTTGTCAGCTTTTAATAGATCGAAAAGAAAAATAACAATTATGATGTTTTATATATTTTTTTATAATATGTAATGGTATAATAAATGACATAATAAGATGACAAAATTCATCATACAGATAAAAAATTATTCTCTATATTAATAAGAATAAATTTTAACTGAAGCAAAAAACATGTGCAATATACTTTGTTATAGAAAGCAATTGATTGAAGAGGTGAGTATGGTGAGCAGTACCCTGCAGGATGAAAAAAAGAATAAAGATGTCAATAATGAAAGAAAAATCGATAAGGATCAGAAAATATCGGATAAAATGATTGAAAAACGAACAGCTGAAACTGAAACAGAAGAACAGTGGGAAATCGAAGGCGGGAAAACTGCCTATGTGAGGAATTCCAGCCGCTTTCTGAACGCTGGCTTTCTGGATGTTTCAGGAGAAGTAGTGGGGTTTTTTAAGCTCGACGGTCTGAAAGCAGGCGAAACGATCACGATTAATATGCAGTTTGAAGGCAAAAGCTATCTGTGTTTTGCCCGCAGGGATTCCGACAGCGGCAGGATCATGCTCTTTTGGCAGAATGACATGATCGAACTTGCCCGCAGTGTATATCGGATCAGAAGAATGAAATCGATGGAGATCAGATTTACCCGTATGGAAGATGATCTGTATGATGTTGATTTAATTTCCAGGACGCCGATTAATGGCAGAAGAGGCAGAAGAAAGAAGAATCCCGTTGAAGTGGATGCAGTGCCGGAAGAAAACGAAGTTCCTTCCTATCCGGATACTTTTGTACAGGGGAGCAGAGGTGAAACGAAGCCGATATTCGGAAGCTTTGATGCCTGGGAAACAATTGATGAAGATCTGGCTTGTCGGAGGTGTGATGCTTCTTTTCTGGAGAACGGTGTCGATGTCCTTCCGAAGGAGGTCAGATGGTATTTCTATGCCAATGATCTGGACGGCGGACAAAGGGTTCAGCTGAAGCTGCTCTATAAAGGGACGAGTTATGATGCTTTTGTTGTCAGAGAATCGGACCGGGATGAGACGAGATTCTTCCTGATGACGAAGTTTGCCCGGGAGTTGAGACTGGATGTGCCGAAAAATCCGGAAAAGATTAAAGGAGTTCTGGAATTTGCGCGAACGGGCGAAAAACAGTACCGACTGACTATAAAAAAATAATGACTGTCTGCCCATTCAGTCCCCGCCGGAATTCATGATGCAGGTTATTGAAAACAATCAGGAGCACGCATTCTTTATTTAATGCGTGCTCTTCAATCGAAAAACATTGAAATTTCAAAGACTATTTTGCGTCTGGCCGGTCTTATCCGGAAAGCAGGAGGATCCCGGAGCAGACGGAGGCGGTCATGAAGCTGCAGGATCGTAAACGGGGATGATTTTACTGACGCTGGCCCAGCGCTCGTCGGAATCCATCCGGACCAGGTCGCGGATCAGGGGGTCCTTTACAAGACGCTCCCAGCAGCGGTGGGTGATCTCGAGGAAATCCGGATTCAGCTTTATTTTCTCTGCGATGAGCGGACAACGGTAGGGCAGTTCGAGGTCATTCAGGATCATGACCAGACGGCCGTCCTCCATGAAATGAGGCGCCAGAGGAAAAGTCCGGCACTGGATGGGTCTTTTTTCACGGGGACAGTGCGGAGGAGTCTTACAGCGAACAAAATAGACGGTTCCTTTCCAGGAAT
>CADBQK010000138.1 GCA_902796775.1 uncultured Lachnospiraceae bacterium | reverse complement strand
TTTCCTGGGCAAGTTTCCTGTACTTTCTGACCTCAGCACGGTCTTTCTCTCTTTCCTGCAGAAGCCTATTATACTTGTCAGCCATTTCAGAAATCTCAAGATAAGCCTTCTTCCAATATCCATCCATTTCATAAAGGTGCTTTATAAGCTCATCAACTGTATGGCACTGTTTTATGATTCCCTCAACATCAAGACTCTTATAAGCAACAATTCCTTTATCCTTCAGGGCATCATGCAGGCTCTCTTTAAGCTCTTCTATATGCTGCCTGACCTCCTCATCCCTACGGAAGTGATAACCCTCAAAGTCATATCCATTTCTTACAGCATACTGCGCAATACGGTTGAACATGAGCTTGCCCGGGTCTCCTCCAACTTCCGACTTGAAGTATTCATCGACTATTTTTATAAGTTCCGATGAATCTGCCTTCCTTGGTCTTCCCATCAGTTGCCACCTCCGCGATATTTTCTTTTTAACAGTTCAGCATAGGAATCTGCATCCGCATGAAGTTTCAGGATAGCTGATGCAATATCTTCCTGATACCCCATGCCCTTACGGACCAGTTCTATCATCTGCATCAGATACTCTCCATCGCTGGCCACCGCTTTCTTCCTCTCAGTGCTGATACTCAGGGAAAGCCCCGGATCGTCAGGATAAAAATGTCTGCAGTTAGAGCATTCTCCCAGCGAATGTGTTCCGTTAAAGTCTTTCAGACAGTCATCGATGCTGCCGGATACCATAAGGCGCGAATCACACCAGCCTTCTTTAACACGTATACATTCTTTTGGAAGATCCACCCAGTATTTCTGCGAACCACCAAGCTCTGCTCCTTTACCCCAGCCATGATACTTTTCATATACAATGCTCTCGACTATTCCAGAGAGATTTCCGTAATAGTGTGCACTTGCATTTATATTTTCATGTCCGGCAAGCTCCTTACAGATGACTGGCGAGCCTCCCGACAATATGAGATTTATCATTGCAAGATGCCTAGTATCACCAAGATGCACAGGATAATCTGCATCACCCATAATCTCTTTGCACAGGCTGCGGAGTCTCTCACGCGCATGTCCATAATTCAGATAATCTGCACAGCGTACATCGTCTGATATAAGAAAAAGCGTTCCAAGACCGGCTCTGGCATACCCCGTGTTTTCCACTTCAAGGTTCTTATACCACAGTATCTCATTGTAAAGCTGCTCAGGAATCTCATATCTGAACAGCTCGTAGTCCTGCTCTACTTTATATGCCAGCTTGCGCCTGCCCTTTTTGAGCTTCGTCCTGCGGATGGTAAGATAGTACTTTCCTCCATCCTCCGAAAGGCAGTCATAAGGTGTAAGCAGGAATTCAGTAACCCTTAGTGGCAGTATTGAAGTGACATCCCACCACATATATATGGGGAAGTAAAAAATCTTTTCCTTTCTGCTACAGCTTTCCCAGTACTCCCTTACTGCTTTGTCAAAACGAAGGTAATACTTGAAATCTGCTAGCGTCCTTGTTGCCGAGTAATTCTTCTGATAGCTGAATTCTTCCAGATCATCGATTATCGAATCCCGTGTAACTCCGCCTTCAGGCAATAGTCTAAGAAGGCTCAGTATATGTGTTTTTTCATCTTCATCCAGCTCCATAACGTCTTCGTAATCCATGCCCGCAGCGTCTCGAAAAAGTCTGGCAATAATCATAAGCGTTGCCCTTGCATATGTTCCAAGATTCAGTGCGATATAAGCTTTTATGGATTGTCTGTAACACTCATAAGTGCAGCCAGTCCAGTTCTCTGCATGTTCCGCATATACCCCCTCATCCACCTCAAAATTGATCGTACTATTATGCAGGTCATCTGAAAGATGCCAGCTGTCATCGTCATATTTACCCCCGCGAATAACGCTCTTTATTCTGAATCTTCCAAAGTTTGCCCTTGCTGCTTTTATAGTTTCATCATCCAGAACAGTTATAGTCTGGAATCTCGAATACCCGTCTTTAATTTCTTCCTGCATCAGCATCTGTGATCCTGCGCCCCCTTTCCGTGATTTCCATTATGGTCTCCATATCCGCATCGGGATACATCATCTCTATACTCGATATAACCTCTGACAAACAGGGAATAACTCCATTTTTCAGAAGTTTCCTTACCCTGTCACGTTCTGTCCCTTCGGCTGATTCAAGCCTGGTACAAAGCGCTCTGTATTCCCTTATCAGTATCTGTACTGATGATTTGGTATATATTTCATACCTGCATCCCATGCACCCACTTCTTGAAGGTTCCACACAGCCATGATCTGCAGCCGTCATAAGGCAGAGGAACCTATCTGATTTGGCAGGAGCTGCACCTGCCGCTATCCTCTGCATTACCATTCCTATATTTTGACGATCCATTCCATTCATGGCGGTCTCAACAACTTCGCCAGCTTTATAGAATGAATCTGTTACTGTTTCCGTTATCTCCTCCAGCTGAAGTGCATTGAGTCCAATCTGCTTTATGAGTTTTGTCTGGGCTGCAACTCCAATCCTGCGAAAATCCTTTCCTGAATACATCTCAAGAAGCAGTGCCGGTATAAATCCGAATATCCCTCTTTCAAACATTTCCATGAGGATGAACTCAGGTGTGTATCCGGTAAACGAAGCATCCTGAAGATATACATCCGTAACATCTGAAAGTCCTCCAAGGCTGCATTTATGGCTTCTTGCCAGTGATGCCAGCATATATCCTTTGGGCCTTCCAACTTCATCATCACCCTCTGCAGCTATTCCCTGCATATATGATTTGTTGGCTCTCCTTGAATGTATCTTTCCTGTTACTTTCTTAGAGAAATCCTCTCCAAAGAATTCCTTTACATCTAGCGGGTCACTTTCCGTCCCTACGAACGGATCTCCGTCTTCCCTGAACGATAACGAGATCGACATGATTATCCCAAGAGGAACCTTAATGCTCTCAGGAATCTGAATCTTTAAAGAACCTATCCCAGAATAACGTCTGCTCTTATGTGGATTCTTTGGCTTCATGCCCAGCCGGAAAATGAATTCCTCTGTAACTGAACGCGCTTCATCATCAGAAAAAAATCCATCACATATCCTGTTCCTTAAGTCTTCCCCTTTGTACGGGAGAGATGGTACAGGGAGCCTTTTAAAATCACTCTTTCTTACCGCTCCCATAAAATGCATTGCAGTATAAAGCCAGAGGTCTGCATATCGTCTGCGTCCACATGCCTTTCTGATAAGATCATGCTCTTTCCAATAATCCGTATCAAAGGCTGCGCAGGCCATAGCGGCATACTCATCCAGTGAATATGCACCCCTGTCCTGTTTTACAAGCTGGCGTGAAGCAAACCTGTAATTCCAGTTACTTAGCCTGCTTCCGTTATATTCATAGTTCATGAAGCTGCAAAAAAGCTTCATGACTACTATTTCCATTTCTTTATTTCCTTCTTCTATAAGTGCATCAATTTCATCCTGCGTATAAAAAGCTATTTCTTTTGTTAATGATGCCAGAATGAAGTCCGTCATCTTATATGCCGCAGGCTGCCTCTTTATGCTTTCATCCATCATAAATGACGATATCCTGTCACAGGTATCGGGAAATATCTCATGATAAGCTTCCAGCATAAGATCTATCTTTTCCTCACCAGTCCTCTTATATGCCCTGAGCCACAGCTTCAGTCTTTCTCTGAAAGGCTCAACAGAACTGATGAAGACATCTTTATTCCTGAATTCAGGTGTCAGGCCAAACCAATCATTCATGTCCATGAATACCAGCAATGCATCTCTTCCGGGAAGAGTATCTCTGTAGCGTGAATCAATGCTTTGCGCCACTGACAGTGCTTCCTTATACAGCGAAACCTCATTCATCATCCGCATCTCCTCCTATATCAAGAAGTGCAGAGATCAGCCTGTCTGCTGTAATCTGAAGTTCACGTACAAGGTCGCCCTTGTTCTGGAGATAGTGGAAGGCACTATCAGGGCTCTTGTCACCTCTCCAGAACTGGATATTTGCAATATCTTCTCCGCGAAGCACGAGCTGTACCGTGAACCAATGCCTCATGGCATGAGTTCCCAGGTTGTTCTCATAAAGCATCTGTCCATAAAGCCTGAATTCCGGATCGGTGCTGTTTATGAGCCACGGACGCAGATGATCGTTTATCAGTGCCTTAAACTTTCTTCTGTATGTCTCATATGACATGGCAAGTCCGTTGGCATTTACAAACATAGGTGCAAACTCTTCTTCATAATCAGCCGACTTCAGATATGCCTTGTGAAACTCATACATTTCCATAAACACTTTTATGAAATCAGGATACACGCCCTGTTTCCTGTGTTTCTTGATGTTTCCTGTATCCGAATCATCACTTCTTAGCTTGTATTCTCTTGTGAGGTCAATCTCAACTCTTCTTACCTGACCTCCCATCTCAACAAACCTAAGTCCGGGACCATACTTGCTTCCTTCCTGCCTGACGTTACAGACTTCACCGGCTCGCAGTCCGGCAAATGCCTGGAGTGCTATACCAAAAGCTATATCCGGAGCATACTTTTTTGCCATTGGGATCAGTATCTCCATAACTCTTGATGGCATATCCCTAAAAGGTCCATCGTTCTCTTCAAAGATTCCTGTTGCCTGAAAATCAGGAATATGCCTGACTTCGAGCTTTCCAGTGTGAAGTCTTATAGTCTTTTCAACATAGAGTTCATCACGGGTCACTTTTACAAAACCACCAAACTTCCTGGATAGATTTGCCATAAATGCAGTAACATCTGCAATGCATGTCACCACAGTGCTTTCTTTGTGATACCCACCTTCAGGCTTCTCTGTCATTGCATAGCTGTTAAAGTATTCCTCCAACATCGGCTTTGTGATATCAAAGACATGCTTTACCCCAAGCCTCTTTCCATTCTCAACAATCACGTAGTTGAGCATTCCACAGATGAAGTGTAATTTCGGCTCAGGGTCAGCCTGCAATGGCTTATAAGTCCTCCCTGAGTAAATACCTGCATAATCTTCAAGCCTTGTGAATCTTACAATCATCCCATAGCCATTCTTAAGCACTATGAATGATCTTCTGTAACTGATACCATTCTCGAGGCTGTTCCTTATGCTGAATACCGCATACCGCATCATCCTTTCCGGATCCAGATAATTCTGTTCCTTATCCATATATATTTTTCTCCTTTCCGGCCATAGTCTTCTATGACCCAAGGGAGTATTATATGGTAAGGAGACACAAAAAAAGACAAAACTATTTCGTCTTTTTCTTACTCTGAACAGTTTTGTCTCTCACATGTTTTGTCGCAAAAATATCTCCTGCAACAAAACTCATTCATTCCAGTATTTATGCGGTTTTAAGGCTTGTTTGGGATTTTGTCTCGCGGAAGTTGGTTTTATTGTCTTTTTCTCCTTTTCTTCTTTTTTAATTTTTTTAGTTAC
>CADBQK010000137.1 GCA_902796775.1 uncultured Lachnospiraceae bacterium | reverse complement strand
TGGACTGGAATATGGTGATTCAGGTAATCAGATCACTTAAGCCCCAGATGGTCTAGAGGTTCGCTTATAATTTTCCGGGAGTTTAGGATCGAATATAAAAAATAACTGAAATCTCTATATGTTGTTAAGTGCATAATATAAAAGCATAGATGTGGTGCATACACCGAGATGTTTCGGAATTTTAAAGGATACATGGGTACGGTTTTAGCAGATAGAGCAGTATGAAAATTCTGTTATTCTGGAAAAAACTCTGGAAATTGCAGATACAAGGTGTTATACTAATCTGGTTAGGTCAATATAAGGGCGTGAAAATTTGTTGATAGCGGATAAAAGTTTCGACTTGCCTTACGCCAATTTTTTCAATAAACTTTGGACCTCATGCCCCACCAAAGAGAACGAGGATGGAGGATGGATAATAATCTGCCTGTAGGGGGCAGTTGTCGGGATACTTCCGGAGGGTTTTAAATCAAATGAAGAAGCAGGTCAAAAAAGAAAAGATGGTATTCCCATCTTTCATAGCAGAAAAGACCCGCGTCAGAAGGCCGATTCTGACGGTGATGGGTCTTTTTGTGCTTTTTTTGACTGCGTCCCTCCTGATGCTCCCCGCTTTTACCCTGGAACGCATCCCCACCTGCGGATATCCGGACCATGAACATGACCGTTCCTGCTACCTGATCTGCGGGATGGAAGAGGGGCAGATTCTGACGGATGGCCCTGCACAGCTGGCCTGTACCTTTGTACCGCATGTGCACAGCGATTCGTGTTATGACGAGAATGGGAATGCCCATTGCGGATACAGCGAGATCTATTTCCATACCCATACCTCCTTCTGCTATGACCAGGAAGGACAGCTGATCTGTCCCTTGGCAGAAGTGCCGGAGCATGTGCACAGCGAAAACTGCCTGCAGAACAGGCTCATATGTACAAAGCCGGAGCATACGCACACGGATGACTGCTTCCAGGACATCCTGGTCTGCGGTAAAGAAGGCGATCCGGAGCATAAGCATACCATGGCGTGCCATCAGCGGGTGCAGGTCTGCTCTTTTGAAGAAGAGCATGTCCATACCAGGGACTGCTATGAATCGGTCCTGGCTTGCGGCTTTGATGTCACAGACCATACCCATACACCGGAATGCTTTGACGAAACCGGACATGCTAAATGCGGGCATGTGCAGTACCTGCGCCACGAGCATGATGAAACGTGCATTGCCAATGCCATAGGGCGTCATGTGCATATGGATGCATGCTATGGGACGGAGCCGGTTTGCGGACTGCATGTGCACACAGATGCATGCTACCAGGAAGCTCCAAAGCGGGATGAAAACGGGCATCTCATCAATGCCTATATGGAAGCAACCGGAGATGAGGCAAGAACTGCTACGGAAAATGAAGCATTCCGTCAAGATAACGGGGATAGTCTGCCCATTTCTGCAACCGAGGATGAAGCACTCCAGACAGAAGGCTATGCTGCAACCCGGGATGAAGCGGACATGGAAGCGGAATGGAATGCAACTCCAGACGAATCCTTTGCAACAGCAGAGGAAGCAACCATGGGTGAGGCGACCCCGTCAGAGGGCGCTGATTTCCTTGAAGCAACCGAGGATGAAGCGGACAGGGAACTGATCTCACTTCATAATGGAGCATTTACGGTTTCATTTGGACCGGAAGCGGGTATTCCAGAGAATGCACAGCTTGTTGTGGACTATATTACTGAGGATTATCCGGAGTATGCTGCATATGCAGAGACAGCTCTGGGAATGGTGGAAAAGGCAGAGCTTTTGGTACTGGCAGACCTGACGCTTGTTTCGGAGGGAAAGGTGCTTCAGCCAAATGGACAGGTCTGGGTCAGCTATACTCTGGGGAAGGAATATCAGGATCTCCAGGTCCAGGCTGTGCATTTCCCGTCTGCCACAGGGACTGCAGAGGACTTGGTGGAAATAAACGAACTGAATGCAGCTGAAGCAACTGCTTCAGAAGCCGGTCTGGAAGAAGCCGTGCTGCCGCTCCTCAGGACGAGTTTCATGAAGTCAGGAAACCAGATGCTCAGCACAGCGCTTGTTGCAGAGAAAGAGAGCACAGGGATGCCTGTTTTGCTGGAAGCAACAGTGACAGGCGGGAAAGCCAGCTTCAATACGGATGGGTTTTCTGTCTTCGCAATCTTCGGAACAACGATTGAGAAGACTGTACTTGCGAGAAACGGGCGCAATTACAGGATAACTGTGACTTATGGACCGGAAGCGGGGATTCCAAAGAATGCAGAGTTGAGTGTTGAGGAGATTCTTCCAGAAGAAATGAGTGACTCAGGCGATGATGAGATCATGTCATCTGTTTATGAAGAGTATGTGTCAAAGACTGAGAATACACTTGGACTGGAAGAAGGAACGGCGGAATATATTCGTCTGTTCGACATCAGTATTGTAGATAAAGATAATCATGAGAAAAAGTACCAGCCAAAGGAAGGGAGCAGTGTAGCAGTCCGGGTCGAGCTGGCGGACAAAAAAATTGAACTTTTAAACGTGGTGCATTTTGCGGATGGGGCAGATGACGGAGAAATAGTTGAGAGCGTTACGGAAAACGTTGAGGATAGATCTACGGTTGAGTTCGAAACTGACAGTTTCAGTGTGTACTCGATCGTGGAGGCTCCGGAACCGGTGTCTGTGTACGAGAATGTCAGTACTCTTGATGAACTAGAGGAGAATCAGGAGTATTATCTGTCAATTGTCAGAAGCGGCACTAAATATATGACCAGTACAAGAGTGTTAAATGGCGTGACATATGAACTTTCAGGCGTTACAGACAGAATATCCGGCGGAAAATGGTTCTTTGAGTTTCCCGAAGAGGGAAAAGTGAATATCGTGAATATCTATTATCTTGATCAGGAAGGCACAAAAATGTATCTCAATGTAGATACATTCAGAAATATCAGTTTTTCTGAATCTCCGCAGGCGCTGTCTATAGAGCCGACGATAAATGCAGCAGGCACATTTTACATATACACTGTGATCGCTAATAAGAATTATGCGCTCAGTGTCAGAGCCAACAAAAATTTCTTTTTTGAACAAAGAAATAATGGAGCCAACGCTAATGAACGGGTTATTATCACAAAGTATATGAACGACCCGTATGATCTTGACGGGAAGACTTTCGGTATTGCTTATAACGACAATTCCGTTACGGCGGCTGCGATGACGGCGGAGAGAGCAGGAAATCAAAATAAATTACTGGGTCTTGATATGTTCATCCGCAATGATGTACTCAATAACAATGGCAATCTTCTGGTAGCTGAGAACAGTGATATTCAGGAGTGGACCTTCGTATCCGCCGGCGCAGACAACTATTATATTAAGACGACTGTAGATGGGGCGGAAAAATATCTGCGTATCAACAACGCAAATGTGACGCTGGTTGATGATGCGGCCTCTGCTTCAGCCATCCAGGCCACGCCCGGAACGAATGCTAACAGCGGCAAATGGCATTTTACAGTCGGTAATTATTCGCTGAATTATGCAGGAAGTCCTGCAAACGGTTTTAATGCTGCAAATAACAGCAATGCGTCCACCTGGCTGAACCTGGTTGAAAAGTCCACCCTGACGGATGATGACTTTGTGGAATATACTGCACGCAAGATCAGTGCCAGTGACGATATCCTCAGCGCGACGGAAAAAGACGAAGACGGTCATATAAAGCATGACGATGACGGAAACGTCGTATATAGAGAGAAAAAAGCACAGGTCGTCATCTATACCCGTGTGTGGAATGAAACGACTAAGAAATATGAGTTTTATGCCATGGACCATGACGGCTCGCTTATACGTGTCTATGACAGCGGCGATCAGATTAACTGGATCGGCAATCAGGTTAATTCAGCTCTCTGGGAGTTTACAGAATATACCAATGATGACGGCACTCCAACCTACTACTATGAATTGGAGAATACTGCTTACGCCGGAACATATCTGGCTCCTCAGTCTGACGGTATCATCTCTCGTCAGCCTGTTGGTGTAAATCTGAACGGACGTCGGGAGGGTTTTGACTACTCATCCATCGTTGCATGGGATGATCCTGCATATGCATATTCCGGCCTGAAGATAGTACAGGATGAGAATGGAACACTCAGGGCTGTCACCTGCCCGCTTGATGAGGCCGATGATTTCCATTTTGCAGTGATAACACCTCCTGTTGAGGAAGCAGATCCTGTTACGACTGTAGAGACAGTGGACAACAACGAATATGGCATCAGCATCAAGATGATCGATTTTAATAATCGGATCGTAAATAACCGCGATATCGTACAGACATCTTATTTGGGTTCAAATAAGTGGGACCCAGCTCATGCGTATGAGGCTGAAACTGGACTGGTTTCCACCAATCTGACAGGGGGGTATCCTATAGTCACAGCAC
>CADBQK010000136.1 GCA_902796775.1 uncultured Lachnospiraceae bacterium | reverse complement strand
CGCATCCTCAATGGAGACCGCCGCCGTATCCAGATACAGTCTGCTCTGTCCTTCGGCTTTGACCGGCTCTACCGGCAGCACTTTCTTGAGTTCATAGAGCGCCTGCCGCAGGTTCTTCCTGCCGGTCTGTTCATCACAGTCTTCCCAGAAGACATTGATCAGTTCGTCACGCAGCGCGCTCTTATTGACGCAAAGATAATAGAAGATCCCTTCCGCTTTCCTGTAAGGGAAATGGATCCTCTCCTTTTCATCACCGATAAATACGCCGGGGGTACCGAACAGAACGACTTTTATATGATTTCCGACATCGGACATATCTTTTCTCCGCAAAAGCCTTCAGACACATATCATTATGAGAACATTCGCATAAAGCAATACTATATTCAGATTATATCAGCATCAAACCGACAAGTCAATTAGTCTGACCTCTACGACGGAGTAAAGATATCGTCAGTTGGAAATGGTGAGAGGTGCTCTTGGATATTTAATCTCGAGATATGATATCCAGATTTTAACGCATCTGCTCCAGCATGTCAAAACTGGTGAAATCCTTTGTTTTTGCTCTCTTTTTGGTATGTGGAAAGCATGGAAAAGTCTCATTCCGCTGGGGACAGCTTATGTATAAGATCCTCTTATTCACAAGCTGTCCCCAGCTTCATAGACAGAGACTTTTCCACCCTTACCACATACCCTGCTGCTACTGGCTTGTCCTTCTTTCTTCAGGCAGTGCTTATACGCTTGGGCGGGAACACCAACGTTCATAAGCTCCCCAGTAAATGGGTGGGCGTAATAAGCACTGCCTGCAGTACTTTCTTTTTTATCCAAGTCCAAATATATGCATGCGTATGCTTGCCATCCGCCTGCCTGTATCTCCGGGAATGCTCGCCTGTATCCGCTCTATGTAACTCCTTGCCTGATCGTAATGCTCCGCACGTATTTCCCGGAGGCTTACCGCCTTAAGCGGTACTCCGTCTGTTCCTGTCAGTAATTCTTTGTTCTTTCTTCTGCTGTACCTTACGAACTCTATTATTTTATCCCTTCCGTAATTGCGCTCGTAGCACCTCAGCTTTGACATTCTGTCCGCACCGGTCTGGCTCCAGCCCATCGGTCTACTGCTGAGCCTTGCTGACAGCACATGGCTTACATGCCCTTCAGCGCTGCATCCCTGCAGGCGTTTATCCCGAAGCGTTCTTCTGATCGCAGCCCAGTTCCCCAGCACATATCTCTGCAGATCTTCTATCGGCTCACTGTTGGATGCGGATCCGGCCATCTGTTCCGTGTATTCTGCAAATCCTTTCCGGTCATTTTTATACAATAGCCGGTACAGTTCGCTTTTGGCTTCTTCCTTTTCATCCAGCATCTGATTCGCGGCTCTGTTTATGTACTTTACAAGATGGAACTTATCAGCGCAGTACAAAGCCCTGTAAAGGATCTTCGCTCCGGTCTTTATCCATTCGGCGCCGTCCCCGCTGACATAGACTCTTTCCAATTCCTCTGTATCATAAGTATTGTTGATATAATCCTGGACATTATTCCAGAACTTTTCTATGCCTTTGCTTTCAGGATACAGTCCGCCAAAGTAGAACGTGTTGACAAGTTCCTTCCTGCCGATGGAACTTTCAGAGTCTTTCTTGTATTCATAGACATAAGCCAGGCGGCTTATAAAACTACTGTTATCTTTTGACCACCTGCCGTGCTGTTCCGCCACATGATCCTCATCTGCATCAATAAACAGGACCTTGCATTTCTTCTTTTCTTTCGTGCTTTCTATCGGCACTTCGTCCGCCAGCTGATGCACCTTGTTTTCTACGGTGGTCTTGCTGATCCGCTGTCTGCCTGGAATCACTTTCGCTGCTTCGCTGTAGCTTGTCTTTAAAGCTTCTTCGAGGATCGCAGCCTCTGCTGCCTCTGTGAACCGTTCATTTCTGCCGATCCTGACAAACTCTTCAAGTAAACGTGTATAACTCCCGGTTTTCCGATTCTTGTAGCAGGTACATTCAAAAGTAACATCTCCAACAGAGCTGATCAGGGTCCTGGACGTAGTTTTTTGCACGTTATACCGCCGCTTTCTCCAATCATTATCCCGTATCTGGCTATTCAGGCTGGTAAGGACTGTACTCAGGAAACCGGCTGCAAATGATTCTGTTGATGTCTTGACTGCCGTTTCCAGAGAATAAAAATCTTCCGGATGTTGAAAAAAAACTTCCTCAGCCCCCATTAAACCATTCACTAATTCTTCCAATAATGCTACAATATCCATGAGAGTGGTCCTCCTTCGGTCTTGTTTTTTGGTCGAAACTATTATACCTCAAGAGCGACTCACTCTCATTTTTTATTTTTCTCTATTCAACTGATCAAATCTTTACTCTAATTCCCGGGGACGGTTTCTTGTGCTTCCGTCCTGGAGCGCTTATAACATTTTTACTGTAATTGGGACAGATATGTCCCCAATCGTTGCG